>RFIV01000333.1 GCA_003695085.1 Gammaproteobacteria bacterium | reverse complement strand
TTCCTGACCAGTGGCTGAAAGTGTACGTGAATGACTTTCTGGTGGAGGCAGGCGAATGACCAAGACAGAAAACAACAAGGCCTGGTTTCTGGTCCTGCCGGTATTCTTGCTGGTGGCCTTCTCGGCCATTGTGCCGCTGATGACCGTCGTGAACTACTCGGTGCAGGACATCTTCGATCAGAACAATGCCTACTTCGTGGGGGCCGAGTGGTACCGGGAAGTGCTGCGTGATCCCCGGCTGCACGACTCCTTGCTGCGCCAGTTCGTATTTTCCGCAGCGGTGCTGCTCATCGAGATTCCGCTGGGCATGATGGTGGCGCTGATGATGCCCACCCGCGGGCGCATGGCCTCCCTGTGCCTGATTCTGCTGGCGATTCCGCTGCTGATTCCCTGGAACGTGGTCGGCACCATCTGGCAGATCTTCGGCCGGGGGGACATCGGCCTGTTCGGCTGGGCGCTGAACAGCCTGGGCATGGACTACAACTATGCCTCCAATCCGGTGGATGCCTGGGCGATGGTCCTGCTGATGGATGTCTGGCACTGGACCTCGCTGGTGGCGCTGCTGTGCTATTCCGGCCTCCGGGCGATTCCCGAAGCCTTCTACCAGGCGGCGCGTATCGACCGGGCGTCGCGCTGGGCGGTGTTCCGCCATATCCAACTGCCGCGTCTGAAGAATGTGCTGGTCATTGCCGTGCTGCTGCGCTTCATGGACAGCTTCATGATCTATACCGAGCCCTTTGTCCTGACCGGGGGCGGGCCGGGCAACTCCACCACCTTCCTCAGCCAGACGCTGACCAAGATGGCCGTGGGGCAGTTTGACCTGGGACCGGCGGCGGCGTTTTCCCTCATCTATTTCCTGATTGTGCTGCTGGTGTGCTGGCTGTTCTTTACCACCATCACCCATCTGGAAAACCGGAAATAACGCCTGGCACGAGTGGAGAGCAAGACCATGAGTCAACGCAAGAATATCGGAATCACCCTGTATGTGCTGTTCGTGCTGGTGCCCATCTACTGGTTGCTGAACATGTCCTTCAAGCACAACGAGGAAATCACCGGCGGCCTGTCCCTGTGGCCGCAGGACTTCACTTTCGACAACTACATCACCATCTTTACCGACCCCTCCTGGTACATGGGGTACGTGAACTCCATGATCTACGTGAGCATCAATGTCGTGATCACCCTGATCGTGGCGCTGCCGGCAGCCTACGCCTTCAGCCGCTACAAGTTCCTCGGGGACAAGCACCTGTTCTTCTGGCTGCTGACCAACCGCATGGCACCGCCTGCGGTGTTTCTGCTGCCGTTCTTTCAGCTGTACTCGTCGGTGGGGTTGTTTGATACGCACATAGCCGTGGCCCTGGCCCACTGTCTGTTCAACATCCCGCTGGCGGTGTGGATTCTGGAAGGCTTCATGTCCGGCGTGCCGCTCGAGATCGACGAGACCGCGTACATCGATGGCTACAGCTTCCCGCGCTTCTTTGTGCGCATCTTCCTGCCCATGATCCGCTCAGGCATTGGCGTGACCGCTTTCTTCTGCTTCATGTTCTCGTGGGTGGAGCTGCTGCTGGCGCGAACGCTGACGTCGGTGGAGGCCAAGCCCATCGCTGCCATCATGACTCGCACCATCGGGGCTACGGGCGTCGACTGGGGGGTGCTGGCCGCCGCTGGCGTGCTGACCATCCTCCCCGGCTTGCTGGTGATCTGGTTTGTGCGCAATCACGTGGCCAAGGGCTTTGCCCTCGGACGGGTTTGAGGATGAGGACAGGAGAAACGTTATGAGCTGGATGGCCTGGACCACTACCACTGCCATATTTTTCAGTACCATTGCCGCCATTCTGGTGGTGATGACGGTCTACACGCTGCGCTACCCCTGCCCGGAACGCAAGGGATTCCTGCCCCTTGAGACCACGCCGGGGGACCGCCTGTTCATCGGGCTGTTAAGCAGTGCCTACATCCATCTGCTGTTTTTGGGGCTGACCGATCTCAGCCTCTGGATTCCCTTTGTCCTGTCAGTGATCTGGCTGGGCATTGTGATGCGCTGGGGCTAGCCAAGCCCCCAACAGGAAAGGCCGGCTGAGCCCGGACACTGACAAACCACAACCATCTGGAGAGGTTGATCATGGAAAACAAGAAGAAACTGCCGAAGTGGCTCGCGCTGAGCACGGCAATCGCACTGACGGGCACCGGGGCTTCGGCCTGGGCAGACTCGTATTCCGATGCGGCAAAGAAGTGGGTGGAGAACGAATTTACCCAGTCCAGCATCAGCAAGGATGAACAGTTGAAGGAGCTGGCCTGGTTCACGCAGGCGGCCAAACCCTTCCGGGGCATGGAAATCAATGTCGCTTCCGAGACCATCACCACGCATGAGTATGAAGCGCGAGTGCTGGCCAAGGCCTTCGAGGAAATCACCGGCATCAGGGTCAATCACGATCTCATTCAGGAAGGGGATGTGGTGGAAAAGCTGCAGACACAGATGCAGTCCGACCGCAATATCTATGATGGCTACATCAATGACTCGGACCTGATCGGTACGCATATCCGTTATGGCAAGGTTGTGCCCATCTCGGACATGATGGCGGGTGATGGCAAGGATTTCACTCTGCCGACGCTGGATATCAAGGACTTCATCGGCATCGACTTCACCACCGGGCCGGACGGCAAGATCTACCAGCTTCCGGATCAGCAATTCGCCAACCTGTACTGGTTCCGGGCGGACTGGTTTGCGCGGGAGGATCTGAAGAAGCAATTCCGCGAGATCTACGGGTATGAACTGGGCGTGCCGAAGAACTGGTCCGCCTACGAGGACATTGCCGAGTTCTTTACCGATCACGTGAAGGAAATTGACGGCAAGCGGGTGTATGGCCACATGGATTACGGCAAGAAAGATCCGTCGCTGGGCTGGCGCTTCACCGATGCTTGGTTCTCCATGGCGGGTGCCGGCGACAAGGGGTTGCCCAACGGACTGCCTGTGGACGAGTGGGGGATTCGCGTGGAAGGCTGTCGTCCGGTGGGTTCCAGCGTCGAACGTGGCGGTGCTACCAATGGCCCGGCAGCGGTCTACGCCACCACCAAGTATGTGGACTGGCTGCACAAGTACGCTCCGCCCGAGGCCCAGGGCATGACCTTTTCCGAGGCGGGTCCGGTACCGGCGCAGGGTAATATTGCCCAGCAGATCTTCTGGTACACCGCCTTTACCGCCAGCATGACCGAAAAAGGCCTGCCGGTAGTGAACGAAGACGGCACGCCCAAGTGGCGCATGGCACCGTCTCCCAAGGGACCGTACTGGGAAGAAGGCATGAAGCTCGGCTATCAGGATGCCGGCTCCTGGACCTTCCTCAAGTCCACTCCGCAGAAGCGTCGCCTGGCGGCCTGGCTGTATGCCCAGTTCACCGTGGCCAAGACCGTTTCCCTGAAGAAGACGCTGGTCGGTCTGACGCCGATTCGAGAATCGGACATCAACTCGCAGGCCATGACCGAAGCCGCACCGAAACTGGGTGGTCTGGTGGAGTTCTACCGCAGCCCGGCCCGCAAGGAGTGGACGCCCACCGGTACCAACGTCCCGGACTACCCGAAGCTGGCTCAGCTGTGGTGGCAGTACGTGGCAGAAGCGGCCAGCGGCGAAAAGACCCCTCAGGAAGCGCTGGATGGTCTGGCAGCGGCTCAGGACAAGGTCATGCAGCGTCTCGAGCGGGCCGGCGTACAGGGCGAGTGTGGACCGAAGCTGAACCCGAAGCGTGATGCCGCCTACTGGCTGGCCCAGCCGGGCGCGCCGAAGGCCAAGCTGCCGAACGAAAAGCCCAAGGGGGAGACCGTGGCGTATGAAGAACTGCTCAAGAGCTGGGAAATGGCCAGCCAGAAAATGGCCTCAACGCACTGACGCGCGCTGAAGCGCACTGACAGGCAGGCCTCGACCTGCCTCCGAACCGCGCCCTCCCGGCTCACCGGCGAGGGCGTTTGTGTTTCCGGTTTCTGATCTATACTGACAGAAACGAGCCGAACAGGCGGAGGCGCAACCATGCAGCGCTTTTTGAGCCGGATTGTCACCGGGTGGGTGTTGGCCCTGTTGGCCGGTGTGAGTCAGGCTGCCCATGGCGATGGCAATGTGAAAATCTGCGTGGCCAAAATCGTCGATCACCCGGCGCTCACCGCTGCCGAGGCCGGCTTTGAAAACGCCTTGCGGGGGGTAGGCCATGCAGCCGGTGCAACATTTGAGCGGCGCAACGCCAATGGAGACATGGCAACGCTGGCAGAAATCGCCAGAGAGTTCGCCCGGCCCGGCCATTGCGACCTGATCCACAGCATCGCCACGCCCACAACGCAGGCGATTCTGAAAACCGTCAAGACCACACCGGTCGTGTTTTCGGCTGTGACCGACCCGGTAGCGGCGGGTATCGTGCCCGCGGACAGTTCAGAAGGCAGCCGTACCGGCACTCATGTGACTGGCATCAGCGATAAGTGGCCGGTGGCCCTGCAGATGCGCGCGTATTCCCGTTTTGTACCCGCGGCCAGGATCTGGGGAACCATCTTCAACCCGGATGAAGCCAACTCATTGGCTCACGTGGCGGAGATGCACAAGGCCTTTGCCGACATGGGCCTGACGCTGATTGAACAGCATGCCCGAAACGCGGAGGAAGTGGTGGCGGCCGCGGAGGCCCTGGCGGGCAGGGTTCAGGCGATCGTCATCACGGCCGACAACACCTCGGTCGCCCACATCGACCGCATCGCGAAGGTGTGTGATGCGAAGCGCATTCCCCTCTTTGCCGGGGATGTGGACAGCGTCAGCAAGGGGGCTGTGGCGGCCTATGGCATGGATTACTTTCTCATCGGCTATGCCGCTGGAAAGAAAGCCGCCCTGATTCTGGATGGCGTGCCAGCCGGGGAGGTGCCCTGGGGCAGGGTGGAAAAATTCAGCCTGGTCATCAACCGGGATGCGGCGGCTCGCCAGGGGCTGAAGCTCAGCCCGGACTGGTTGCGTCGTGCGGATCGGGTTATCGGGGAGGGGCGCTGAATCATGCGCCTGCCGCTCGGGCTGACGGCTGCGGCGATTCTGTTCGTCCTCACCATGGTTGGCGGTGCCATCCTCGACCAGCTCAACGAGAACATGCACGTGCGCTACCGCGATGCCAGTGTGGCGCTGGAACGGCTGGAGCATGCCAGCGAGCGCATCAGTGGCCTGTTGCGAGAAGCAGTGCTCGATCGCAACGTGTTGCTCACGGTCGGGTACGACAACCTGAATCGTACGTTGGACACCACGCTCAACAACCTCGAAGGCCTGGCTGAAAGTTTCGGCCTGTCACGTGAAGTGAATCTGCTCGGCCTGCGCAGGCTGGAACTGCAGGACATTGAACGGCGATGCCTCAAACTGATGGACGAGGACAGATGGGGGGAAGCGCGTGACCTGCTCTTTGGCGAGGACTTTGCGCTCTCGCGCAAGCTGTATGAAATTGATACGGAAAACCTTGTCAGTGTATTGGATGACCGGCTCCGGCGTGAAGCCACCCGCTTTGCAACGGCGCGTCAGGCGTCGCTGGGCGTGCGGGGACTTGCGCTGATTCTGCTGCTGACCAGTGGCGTGTTGTTTTCTCGCCGGCTGACGCGTGAACTGGCGGAACAGAAACGCCTGCAGCGGGAACTGACTGCTGCACGGGATGAGCTGGAAGATCGTGTGCGCGAACGCACCCGGGAACTGGAGCATGCTAACCGGCAGCTGGCATCGCTGAGCTACATGGATGGTCTGACGCAGGTGGCCAACCGGCGGCGCTTTGATGTGGCCTATCCTCAGGAATGGGACCGGGCCGTTCGCCACGGATACCCGCTGGCCCTGTTGATGGTGGATGTGGATCAGTTCAAGGCCTTCAACGACCACTACGGCCATCAGGCAGGTGATCAATGCCTTCAGGCCGTGGCACGCGTGCTGCGGGACAGCGCCCGGCGTTCGGGGGACATTGTTGCCCGCTACGGAGGGGAAGAGTTTGCGGTGGTGTTGCCGGGGCTGGATACTCGTGCAGCGGTCGCGGTTGCCGAGGCCATGCGCTGGGCCGTGGAGTCCATGAGGCGTGAGCACTGTGTGTCCGACTGTGCAGATGTGGTCACCATCAGTATCGGCGTGGCCACGCGCCAGCCCAAACCTCATCAGGAGCCAGCCGAACTGCTTGCAGAGGCAGACAAGGCGCTCTACCGGGCCAAGTCTGCCGGACGTAATCGTGTCATGGTCTGGAGCGGTGAGGACGTCTCCTTCTACATCTGATCCGGAATGCCCCTTCTATCGGACCCAGCATCAGGCTGCCGGGATCGGCTACCGGCCTTCGACCAGAAAATCCGTGAGCGGGAAGGTGTGTACGGTATTGCCGGTGCTGACCTCAACCTGCTAGGGCTGCGTCAGGCACAGACATGGCCACTGGGAGACAGGGCGCCTGCTGCTCAGTGCATGTGGGGAGTACAAGGCCACATTGATGCCACCGTGCCGGTCCCGTGCCGAGGCGTACTGAAAGGCCTCCACCCCCGCAGAACGCATCTCCCCGCCCAGCGCTTGAGTTGGGCCATACTGTACCGGATCTGTGAGCACCGACTGAAAGGGCCGAAGCGCCCGGACTGAAGGCGGACGCCCTTCTTGCTCCGATACCTGAACGAGAACTGTGTGTGCTGGGACTCCAGACGCTCGCCCGGCCAGCCGTCGGCATTGTCATGATAGAAATAAAAGCGGTAGTACGCACTTTCGCACAGCATCACCGCCTGCGTGGTCCCGGCATAGAGCAGACTGGGCTCAAACCGGCTGCCAAAGCGGGAACTGTGACGCAGCGGCGGATAGCGAAAGGGCGTCGCGAGCAGATAGTGCAGGCGTTCCGCCCCGGGTACGGGAGGCGGCTTGGACTGCTCCAGCATCTCCTCCAGCAAGGCCTGATCGGCCAGGCTCGACACAATGCGTGCCGTGGCCACCTGCTCCTGACTTTCCACCAGACGGTAGCCGGTGCCGGTCAACGGTTCAATGGCCCCGGCACATCCGGCGGCTGACCATATGTCGGTCACACCTTGCCCCGGATGGCGTCAATGTACTCGACCACATGCACCAGGCCGGTCACGTCATGAATCAGCGTCGCTGGTGTGCCACGCAGGGTAGTGATGGACGAGCGCATCCAGTGCTTCATGGCTGCCTCATCTCCCCCGAGCAGGGCATACAGACCGCGGTAAAGACGAATCAGCAGCAGGGCCAGTTGGCATCTCTGCAAGATGAAAGGTATTCGCAGCTGGCAGAAACGGCATAATCTGCTTGTGACTTATCCTGTAATCAAACGCCGGCCCACTGGCCAGCTCGACCCGCGCCCCGTATAATCGCCGTAACTGAAGGACACTCAGGACTATGCCATGGAACTGGCTACCGCATCCGCCCGACTTACCATTCGGGTGGCTGGCATTTCTGCCAGACTGCGCCTGCTCAGCCTCAGCGCTGAGGAAGCCCTCGCCGAGCTGCCTCAGATCACGCTTGTCGTCGTTTCCACCGGTGTGCTGCCAGCGCCCTCAGACTGGCTGGAGAAGGACACGGAGATTACCCTCCGGGGACGCTATGGCCAGCGCTATTTCCACGGGGCCATCTGTGAAGCCAGACGACTACAGGATATCGGCCGCTTCCAGCGCATGCAGGTGACGGTGGCCGCTCACGCCTGGTGGCTGACCCAACGCACCCGCTATCGCATCCATTCCGGGCAGAGCCTGCCTGACATCGCCCGCGCACTCTGGCAGGAGGCCGGACTGCGCCTGGATGACCTGACCTTCGACCTGAAGCAGACGCCGCCAATCTGGCAGTACCGGACACAGGCAGGCGAAAGTGACTGGGACTTTTTGTGTCGCTTGTTCACCGAGCTGGGCTGCGTCTGGTTCTTCCGCTATTCCGAAGGCCGGCATCAGCTGGTGGTGACTGATCATGAGGGCGCCTGGCCCAGCCCCGACACCCAGGCACTGGCCGCACATTACGACCACCAGTCCGGCCAGCCGGAAGTCCTCTACCGCGTTCAGCGCCAGCGCACCCGGACACGCCATGACGTCGCCGTGCAGAGATACCGGGCCCGACAGACCACACGTTATGACACCGCACAGGCCAGCGA
>RFIV01000332.1 GCA_003695085.1 Gammaproteobacteria bacterium | reverse complement strand
GGACTGATCCAAGCAACAAAACTGATTGATAAAAGGGAATATCACATGAAAAAACTGATTCTGGGCGCCGCCCTGGTTGCCGCACCTTTCTTCGCCTCTGCACACCCTGCCGGCTGTGGCCTGGGTACGGCTGTTGTGTTCAAGAACCCGCAAACCTGGGTCGAGCACGTACTGGCGGCGACCACCAATGGCACCTCCGGTAACCAGACGTTTGGCATGACGTCCGGCACCCTCGGCTGTGAAGATGCAGGCGGCCCGCTGGCGTCACGCGTCAACGGCTTCCTGGAAAGCAATCTGGATCAGCTGGCCATGGATGCTGCCACCGGTGAAGGCGAGTCCCTGGGTGCACTGGCTGAACTGATCGGCGTCGAGAAGCAGGACGAGACCCTGTTCAAGGCGCAGGTGAAGGCCAACTTCGACCGCATCTTCGCCAACGAGCGCACCACCTCCGGTGACGTATACGACGCACTGGTCAGCGTCATGAGCAGCGACGCACGTCTGGCCAAATACCTCGGCTGATTGTCTGTCCTGCTGAAACCGGGGTCATGCCCCGGTTTCCTGTCTCTGCACCCCCTGTTTGCCGTATCGCAAGGAACGCATGATCCGCCGTTTACCACACTATCTGCACACCAGACTGACTACTCCCGCGTGTTCCGCGCCCCGGCGCCTGAACCGCATCGCGGGTTGGCTGCTCACCATCTGGCTGATCGCCTGTTCGGGGTGGGTCAGTGCGGATGATACTGAACTGCCTCTCAAGCCCGGGGTCACCGTCGACCAACTGGCTCAGACCAAATCCTGGCGTCACCTGCTCCACTACCATCAGGTCGGGTTGTTCAGCCCGGATACGAGTCAGGCGGACGATCCTGCGTTTTTTCTCTCCCCCGACGGGGCATGGGATCCAGCCGCCGAGTTGCAGGCCACGTGGGTGGCCCTGCGCGACAATACCGACAATGCACGCTGCCGATTTCCGGCCCGACTGCACTGGCTGAATCAGCACCTGACTCAACCGATTGCCACCGGCCACTGTCCGGAATTTGAAAAGTGGCGCGATGAAATTGATGCCGGGGGTCTGACACTGATCTTCCCTGCTGCCTATCTGAACAGCCCATCCTCCATGTTCGGACATACCCTCATGCGGGTGGACAGCCGGCACCGCAGCAACGACCTGCTCGATTACAGCATCAACTACGCCGCCAATGCCGACCCGGATGACAATGAACTGGTGTTCAGCTTCAAGGGACTGACCGGTGGCTACCCGGGTGTGTTCTCGGTTCTGCCCTACTACGAGAAGGTCCGGGAATACAGCTACCTGGAAGCCCGTGACGTGTGGGAGTACCAGCTCGACATCCGTCCGGACGAACTGGACCAGTTCATCCGCCACGTGTGGGAAATGAAGGATGTGCGGTTCGACTACTATTTCTTCAACGAGAACTGCTCCTACCACCTGCTGACCCTGCTCGATGCAGCCGGTGAACGCTTTGACCTGTCGGATACCTTTTCCACGGATGTGATTCCCGCGGATACGGTCCGGGCGCTGAACCGGGCCGGCCTGATCCGTGAAGCCCGTTTTCGCCCCTCTTCCCTGACGCGCATGAAGGCCATGCAGGCCGCCATGCGGCCCGAAGATCGCCAGCTCGCCTATCAGCTTGTCAACGTACCGGGCACCCCCTTGCCTGACACGCTCGATCCGCACCGCAAGGCGCAGGTGCTCGAACTGGCATTCCAGTACACACGCTATCTGGCCGTACAACGCAAGCGCGAGGGAGAGGCCCTGCCACGCCTGTCGCTGTCACTGCTGTCCCAGCGCAGCAAACTCGATACCACCCATGCCTTTCCGGAACCTCCGGTGCCTGACACACGGGACGATGAGGGACACCGCTCTCACCGGCATCAGTTCACACTGGGGCATACGGACAACCAGGCCTACCTTGAGTACGGACTGCGCATGGCCTATCACGACTGGCTGGATCCGGCGCCCGGCTACATCGGCGGTGCCCGCCTGGAGATGTTCCACGCCCGCCTCCGCTATCTGATGGAAGATGAGCGTGTGCAGGTACAGGAAGTCCGCCTGATCGATATCGCCTCACTGACGCCACGGGATACCTTTATCAAGCCCCTGTCGTGGTTTGTCAGCACCGGTTTCCGGCGGCCGGTGCCCGCCGGCGCGCCACTGGTCGCCTACCTCCGGGCCGGGCCCGGGCTGAGCTATGCGTTCATGGGACAGCAGGTGGCCTTCTTGCTCAGCACGGAACTGGATGCGGACAACGATCTGGACAAGGGCTACCACCTGGGCAGCGGCCCCGGCGTCGTGTGGCTGAGCCAGCACCCCGGCTGGAGTGTCCTGGCCGAGTGGACACGCCGGTATGACCTGGCTGGTGCCCGCTTTCATCAGCAAACCACCCGGGTAGGCATTTCCACCCACCAGAGTGTGGATCGCCAGCTGCGCCTGGAAGGTACCTACCATGACTTCCGCCATGCCAGCGGGCAGGACGCGCACGCCTGGTCCGTGGCACTTTCCCTGATGTGGTACTACTGAGGCCGGCCCGCATGACAGTCGCTGGCCAGCGCAAGCGCCTTCTGATCTCCCTGGTATTGGCGTGCACACTGCTGACCGGTTGTGCCACCTCAACACGGTGGTTGTTCTACCCCGATTCCCGCTACTACCAGTTGCCGGATCGCCTCGGCATCCCCTACCGGACGGTGTATCTGTTTCCAGAGCCCGAGATTACCCTGGTGAACTGGTGGCTGGCCCCGGACAACGCATCCTGTGGCACGGTGCTGTTCCTGCATGGCAACGGTGAGAACCTGAGTACGCACATGAACAGCGTGGCCTGGCTGACGCAGCAGGGCTGGTCCGTGTTCTTGCTCGATTACCGGGGGTATATGGCCGCTCGGCGGGTACTTCCACCCTGGAAACCGCACTGGAGGACGTGCATGCGGCCCATCACTGGCTCAGTGCACACACAACGGGCCCGCTGGTACTGTTCGGGCAGAGTTTGGGCGGTGCGCTGGCCATTGACTACCTGTCCCGGCCGGAACTGAGCACGCCGGTACACGATGGACTCCGGCCCTTTGCGGCACTGGTGACGGAATCTGCCCCCGCCAGCTGGCCGCAGATTGCAAGAGAAGCCATGGCCCGACACTGGCTGAGCTGGCCGCTGGTGATACCCGCCCTGCTGATACCCGATGACCACGACGCCGAGCTGCGCGTGGCCCACCTGCCCGCGATCCCGGTCCTGATGCTGCACAGTCCGGACGACCCCATCGTGGGCATTCATCACGCCCGGCAGATTCTCGCCCACGCTCCGCCCAACGTGCGCCTGCTTGAAACCCGTGGGCCCCATATCGCCGGTCTCGCGGATGCTCAAATACGTCGAGCCTTTCTTGAACAGATTGAAACAGCAGGCGGAGAACGCTGCCGCCCGTGACATCGCAAGGCCCGTCACTGCCTGTGAAAGCGCCCCTCGTAATACACTGCGTCGAGGCCTGACACGGCGTTGCTCTTGAGCGTCAACGTGTTTCCGTTGCACGTAAAGCTGAAATGATTCCGATGCGGTGCTGATACCGGCCCTTCGCCCATTTTTCTCCAGGGG
>RFIV01000331.1 GCA_003695085.1 Gammaproteobacteria bacterium | reverse complement strand
GGGCGTGATCAAGGTATCTGCTGTGGATCCGGCGCACTGGGTGGTGGAAGCACCGGCGCGTGTCTTTGATTCGCAGGATGCCATGGCGGCGGCCTTCAAGGCCGGCGAGCTGGAGCAGGATTGCGTGGTGGTGGTGCGTTTCCAGGGGCCGAAGGCCATTGGCATGCCTGAACTGCACAAGTTGACGCCCTTCCTCGGGGTCCTTCAGGATCGTGGCTTCAAGGTGGCTCTGGTGACGGATGGCCGCATGTCCGGAGCATCCGGCAAGGTCCCCGCCGCCATTCATGTCTATCCGGAAGCCCGTGATGGCGGGCCGCTGGCCAAAGTGCGTGACGGTGACCGGATCCGGCTGGATGCGCGATCCGGTACGCTGGACATTTTGGTTGATGACGCAGACTGGCAGGCCCGTGAACCGGCTGCCCCGGATCTGTCGGCCCAGCAGGTCGGCTATGGTCGTGAACTCTTTGCCTGGGCGCGCGCCCGGGTCACTGCACCGGAGGCCGGTGCGGTATCCATCTGGAGTGACGAAACATGACAAAAGAATCCTTCGCCCTCGTAGGGGATATCGGCGGGACCAATGCACGGTTCGCGCTGGTGACCCCCGGGCAGGTCGAGCTGCAGCATGTGGAGATTCTGGCTTGTCGCGAGTATGACAACCTCGATGCGGCAGTGCGGGAGTACCTTGGCCGACACGGCGCAGAGGTCACGGAAGCCTGCCTGGCCTTTGCCTGTCCGGTCAACGGGCAGATGATCCGCATGACCAACAATCACTGGGTGTTCGACCGTGATGACATGCAGGATACGCTCGGGCTCGAAACCTTCAAGATAGTCAACGACTTTACCGCCATGGCGCTGGGCATGCTGCACGTGCACGACGAACATCTCAAGCGCATCGGCGGCCCCGCCGTGGGAGGCAAGGGCGTGCGACTGGTCATCGGGCCCGGCACCGGGCTGGGCGTCTCGGCGCTGGTCCCGGCGATTGAAAACTGGATTCCGCTGGCTACCGAAGGCGGGCACATCGAATTCGGGGCTGTGAATGAAGACGAGATCCGTATCCGTGAGTGGCTGGGCGGCCGCTTTGGCCGGGTGTCCGTGGAACGCATTCTCTGTGGTGATGGGCTGGTCAATCTCTACAAGGCGCATTGCGCCCTGGAAGGCAGGCCCGAGCCGGACATTACCGCCGCGGACGTGACCGGTGGCGCTCTGAGCGGTGATCCCCTTGCGACCAAGGTGCTGAATCATTTCTGCGAGATTCTGGGGCGCGTGGCGGGCGACGATGTACTGACGCTGGGAGCCTGGGGAGGCGTCTACTTGTGTGGCGGCATTCTGCCCCGTTTTGTGGAATTTCTCCGGGCCAGTCCGTTTCGTGCCGCGTTTGAACGCAAGGGCCGCATGCGCCATCTGATGGAAAATACACCGGTCTGGGTGGTCACCGACGTGCTGGCCGGACTCAAGGGGGCTGCCGAGGCCCTGCGCAATCCGGAGGTATGATGGATTCAATTTTTGATGTGCCCTTTGCACTGGGCATGATGCGACTGCCGGACTATCCGGCGCTGGCTGAGCCCAGTGCGCTGGCAGACTGGATCTCCCGGCAGGTGGAAGCCGGCTTCACCCTGTTTGATCATGCGGACATCTATGGTGCGGGTGAATGTGAAACACGGTTTGGCGAGGCGTTAAAGGCGGCCCCGGCATTGAAGGCGAACCTGCAGGTCATCACCAAGGCGGATATTGTGACCGCACAGGCCGATCGCTCGCCCTTCAGCGTCAAGCATTATGACACCACGCGCGCCTACCTCATGCAGCAGGCGGAGCAGTCGCTGAGCCGGCTCAACCTTGAGCGGATCGATGTCTTTCTCATTCACCGCCCGGACCCGCTGATGCCGGCCGAGGAAACCGCCCGGGCACTCGAAGACCTGGTCGCACAGGGCAAGGTGGGGCAGGTGGGGGTGTCCAACTTCCTCCCCGAACAGTGGCGCTGGTTGCAGGCCAATCTGAACCAGAAGCTTGTGTGCAATCAGGTGCAGCTGTCCCTGACCGTGACGGACATGCTGGTGAGCGGCCAGTTGGAAGCGCATCTGCATGATGGACTGAAGCTGCTGGCCTGGTCGCCACTGGCAGGTGGACAATGGCCGGAAGCCTTGTCGCAACGGCTTGCGCAGCTTGCTGAAGAAAAGGGGGTTGCCCGAGAAGCCATCGCCCTGGCCTGGCTCAAGGCCATCCCGGGTATGCCCCTTCCGGTGGTGGGTACCTGCAACCCGGAACGCCTGGCGGCCTGCGCACAGGTGACAGACGTGCAGCTCAACCGGCCGGAATGGTATGCCCTCTGGGAAGCCGCGCGGGGGCACCGGGTTCCCTGAGCCTGCGGACGGGGTTCGCAAGGTTCTGTAACCCTCTGTAACATCGGGCACCCGAATTGATTTTGGGCAATATTCGCAAAATCTGACGCGTTATACTGCGCCCCATCATGCTGCAGCAGGGTACATAACAATGCGTTGGATTTTGATGCTTGGGGTCATGATGCTGGCTGCAAACAGCTGGGCCTCTGAAGGTCACGACGGTAAGAAAGCGTCTCCCACAGGTGATAAGGCGAGTCACGCAAGTTCCAAGGCTCATCTGAACCTGATTCTGTCCGGCACGCGCGAGCGTATGCGCGAAAACAAAGCCAGGCAACTGTCCGAGGATGAATTGCTTGAACATTTTCGGGAGATCGTGGCTCAGGCGGACAAGCGCGAGGCAGCCTATGAGGAAGGCAAGGCCGCCATCGAGTTCTGTCAGCGCTGTCACGGAGAAACAGGGCAGAGCAAGCGTGGATATATTCCGAATCTGGCGGCTCAGCACCCGGAATACCTGTTCAAGCAGTTCCGTCATTTCGCCACAGGTGAGCGGAAAAGCATGATCATGGAACCTCTGGCCCGCAGGATCGACCCGCATGATGCGGTGCATGTAGCCATCTACTATGCCATGCAGAAGCCGGTGGCCAATGTGCCCAGCGACCTGAAGCGGGCACAGGCCGGCGAGCCCCTGTTCAAGAGCCGCTGTGCGAGCTGCCATGGAGATATGGGACAAGGCAACGCGGATCACCCGCGTCTGGCCGGTCAGCCGGAGCAATATCTCAACGAAGTCCTGCGCACCTTCAAGTACCGGCCTGAAAAGCGCAGCGGCACGGTCATGAGCGGAATCGCACAGTCGCTGTCAGATGAGGATATCAGGAATGTGGCGGCCTATCTCACCGGGCTGGCTTCTGAGAGCAAGGTCGCAGGCCTGGACTGACAGAAGGTTTCATCTGTACTGAAAGCGCGCCGGTTATTGGCGCGCTTCGTGTTTTGAAGGGGGCAGAATTCAGCCCTCGGTGCGGCGGTATTCCACCTTGTTGTCAAAGACGACGAGTTGCATACGGCCCGCCAGCCAGTCCCGGTCATAGGGTGAGATCAGGTAGACCGCCACCACGAAACCGAAGAAGCCACCGAACAGCCAGGACCAGCTGAAGGTGGCAATCCCGATGAACAACACCGCCGCCACCCCCAGCAATTGTCTGAACTCAGTGGTGTCGGTGAGCGCCGTGGTGCAGATCACTTCCAGCAGTGTATACAGTCGCGACAGGACATAGACGCTGAGCGTAAAGACGGCGATCAGGAACAGGTTGGCAAGGTTCAGTCCCCCCACAATCAGTTGGGCGACAGAAAAGACCATGGAAATCTGAACCAGACGAATCGGGGTTTTCTCACTCAGGGCTAGCATGGGAGCGCTCCTCATTGCGGTCACTCACTGTTTCCAGTCTAGCCCAGTGTTTGAACCTTGTCGCCTTACCAAAACGTAGGAGTGGTGCCTGGGCCGAACCATTCAGGCCGGGGTCAGTCGGGCACGGTCATAAGTGGCGGCCACTGGCCCACGTCCTGATCCGGCTCATCAGCATAAAATGCCTGTGCTTCTCCACACAGCCACTCACAGAACACCTGAATAGCCGGGCGCCTGAACTGATGGTCAGGGGCGACCAGATAATAGTTGTACTCTGCCTGCACGGTGGCTTCAAAAGGGCGACGTAATGCACCCATCCCGACAAGGTCCTTGACAAGAGTGTGCCGCACCAGCGCTATCCCCTGACCGGCCAGCGCTGCATCCACTACATAGTTGGACCCCTCGTAGCGCAGCGCGGCTGTCTTTATCCGTGGAGTGAGGCCCAAAGCGCTGAACCAGCGATTCCAGCGCATGTCCGGCAGGGTTTCCTCAAGCAGGGTGCAGCAGGGCAGGTCTTCGGGCGAGGCGACCGGGTGAGTTTCCAGAAACCCCGGGTGACAGACCGGGTAGAGCCGGTCCGGCATGAGGAAATGACTTCTCAGACCGGGGTACTGACCCGAACCAAAGCGGATGCACAAATCCACTTGAGACTGACTGAAATCCACCAGCGCCAACGATGGCTGCAACAGGATTTCGATATCCGGATGTTGCTCGCTGAAGCGGCCCAGGCGTTTGACCAGCCAGAGTGATGCAAAAGATGGCAGCACAGAAAGGGTAATGGTGCGTGATTGCTGCTCGGGCTGGATGGCCTGCCAGCCCGAAACCAGCGCCGAAAAAGCCGTTGAGGTGTAGTGGTAGAGCTGCTCGCCTGCCGGAGTGAGCGTGACCTTGCGGTGCTGACGGGTGAACAAGGGTTGTCCGGCCTGAGCTTCCAGCGCCCGGATATGCTGACTGATGGCCGCCTGGGTGACGAACAGGCGCTCGGCGGCCTGCTTGAAGCTGCCACTGTCGGCGGCGGCGTGAAAGGCCTGGAGGGCCATCAGGGAAGGCAGGCGCATGATTAAGCTCAACTAAAGTGAATGAAAGAATGAATCGTTTGAGACACATGCTAAGGCATTGTTCAATGGAATTGAACCAAGGAGGTGTGTCATGCAAACACAAGTCAGATTAACGCAAGTTTTGAAATCGGGCATTCAGGTGGTGCTGGGCTGGGTACGGCGGTTGGGCACAGTGCTGGCACAATGGGAGCGGCGAGCGAGGGAACGGCGGCAGCTTATGGAACTGTCAGATCACCTGATCAAGGATATCGGTCTGGATCGCAAGCGTGTGCAGTGTGAAGTCAACAAGCCGTTCTGGCGAGAATGAGAACCGGGGCCGGGCATGCCGGCCCCTGGATGTCAGTCTTCGTAGCGGCAGAGGTAGGCGGTATCACGCGCGACTTTGAGGTCGAAAGATGCGTTGGCCGGCACTTCAAAGGTTTCGCCATCGTTGAAGGTCTGCCAGTCATCCGCACCGGGCAGCCGGGCCGTCAGCGCGCCACTGACGACGGTCATGAACTCCTTCGCACTGGTGTTGAAGGTGTACTCACCGGCGGCCATGACACCTACGGTTGCAGGCAGATCAGCCGTCTGAAAGGCGATGGACTTGACCTTGCCATCAAAGTATTCGTTGACCTTGAGCATAAAATTGACTCTTGTGGTGAATTTGCGCGGAGTGTACTGCCTGCCGGTAGTTTACGCCAGCACTGCGACTGCCTTCACCTGGGCAAAGGCGGCCTGCCCCGGCTCAAGGTTCAGGGCATCCGCTGACCGCCGTGACAGCCTCGCCAACAGGGGGGTATCGCCGGCCCGGAGGCGCACCAGCACCTGCGCCGGGCTTTCCGCCTGAAGTGTGTCGATGGTCACGGGCAGAATGTTGAGAATACTGGTCCGACCGGGCGGATCCAGGCTGAGACTGACGTCCCGGGCCTGAATCTGCACCCGGACGGACTGGCCGTCCTGATGCCGGCCATCCGGCACCAGCAGGGTACCGCCGGGGAAGGCCAGCTGCGTGAGCCCGTAGGCCGGGTCATGCCCGGTGACCTGTGTCTCAAGCACCACACCGGTATCCGGCTCGCGGGCAAGGGCGAGATCCAGCCGGCTGAACAGCTCGGTGACCGGGCCGTGAGCGGTGATGTGCCCCTGATCCATCAGCACCAGGTAGTCCGCCAGCCGGGCCACTTCATCCCGGGAATGGGAGACAAACAGCATGGGTACGTTCATGTCAGTGCGGACCCGGGCCAGGTAGCCCAGTATGTCGTGCTTGCGGGCATCATCCAGCGCCGCCAGCGGTTCATCCAGCAGCAGGAGCCGGGGGCGGGTAAAGAGCGCCCGGGCGATGGCCACCCGTTGCTGTTCGCCTCCGGACAGCCCGGTTGGCGCGCGATCCAGCAGGGGCTCCAGTCCCAGCAGTGCCAGCACCTTCGCCTGCTCGTCCCCGGACAGCGGATGCCTGACACGGCGCGCGCCATACTGCAGATTCTGGCGGACGCTCAGATGGGTAAACAGCGTGGGTTGCTGAAATACATAGCCCAGCGGTCGTTGATGCGGTGGCCGCCAGATCGCACCGGACTGCCAGATTTCATCGCCTACCCGGATTTCCGAGTCCAGGCATCGCTCCAGCCCGGCCACCACGCGCAGAAAGGTGGTCTTGCCACAGCCCGAGGGCCCGAACAGGGCGGTCACTCCCTTGTCAGGCAGCTGCAGATCCACGTTCATGGCAAAACCGGTACGAGACAGCGTGAAGCGAACGTCCATCACGCCCTCACTGTCGAAAAGCGCCGGTTGAATCCGTAGACCGCCAGCAGCATCAGGAACGACGCCGCCAGCAGGCCACCGGCCAAGAGGTGGGCCCGTCCGTAGTCCAGCGCCTCCACGTGCTCATAAATGGCAATGGACAGCACCTGGGTCTGGCCGGGGATATTGCCACCAATCATCAGCACGACGCCAAACTCACCGAGCGTATGAGCAAAGCCCAGGACGGCGGCAGTCAGAAAGCCTGACCTAGCCATGGGGACCGCCACGGTGAAAAACCAATCCAGAGGGCTGGCACGGAGCGTCGCCGCCACTTCCAGCGGCAGCGTACCGATGGCTGCGAAGGCGTCCCGGAGGGGTTGCACCACAAAGGGCAGCGAATAGATGACCGAGCCGATGACCAGGCCGATGAAGGAGAAGACCGGCGGCGCGCCCCCCAGGGCAGTAAAGAGCTGACCGAGCGGGCCTTCCGGCCCCATGGCGACCAGCAGATAGAAGCCCAGCACAGTGGGCGGCAGGACCAGAGGCAGTGCCACCAGGGCATCGACCATCACCTTCCAGCGTGCGGTGGAACGTGCCAGCCACCAGGCCAGGGGGGTGCCCAGTATCAGCAGGACCAGCGTGGTGACCCCCGCCAGTTTCAGCGTCAGCCAGAGCGCGGCGAGATCCTGATCTGCCGGCGTCATGGTGTCTCGTACCCGTGTTGCCGGATGATGCGCTGGCCCGCTTCACTTCGGACGAACCGGAAAAAGGCACGGATGTTCGGATCGGCCTTCAGGATCACGGCCTCTTGCAGGATGGGCGTATAGAGGTCCTGCGGAGGATACCAGGCACTGCCTTCGGTCTCAGCCCGGCCCAGCTGGGAGGCCGCGACAAAACCCAGCTCTGCGGCACCACTGGCCACGAACTGAAAGGCCTGCCCCACATTCTCACTGCGCACCAGCCGGGGTTGCAGGCGCTGCCAGACGCCGAGGGCCTGCATCACCTCCTGTGCGGCACGGCCATAGGGCGCCAGCTTCGGGTTGGCCAGCGACAGCCGGTTGAATGTCCCTTGGCGCAACACCTCGCCCCTGGGGTCCACCCGTTCGGGTTGGGGGCTCCAGAGCACCAGCTTCCCCTGGGCATAGATGAACCGGGTATCCGGCAGCGCATGCCCCTCTTGCACGAGGCGGGCGGGCGTTTCGGCATCGGCGCTGAACAACGCGGCAAAGGGTGCTGTCAGCAACAGTGTTATATG
>RFIV01000330.1 GCA_003695085.1 Gammaproteobacteria bacterium | reverse complement strand
CTGTCAGAAACGGCCAGGCCCTTTTCAATCTCGTCCATCCACAGCACGCACGGGCTCATCAGTTCCGCCATCTGCAGGGCTTCACGCAGATTCTTCTCCGTCTCACCGATGTACTTGTTGTACAGTGCCCCCATGTCCAGCCGGATCAACGGCAGATCCCAGAGGCCCGCCACCGCCTTGGCGGCCAGGCTCTTGCCGGCACCCTGAACCCCCAGCAGGAGAATACCCCGGGGAGGCTCCAGCCCTTTGGGGCGCTGGCCGTCGATAAACGCCTCACGTCGCTGTACCAGCCACTGCTTGAGACGATCCAGCCCGCCGATGTCCGAGAAACGTGCCGTGTCCAGCTCGAAACTGACCGCCCCCTCCAGATCCAGCAGATCGAATTTCGCCTTGTTCACATTCGGCAGGTCACAGGCAGTGATGGCGCCGTCGTCAAAGATGGCGGCACGCGCGAGCCGGCGGGCGTCACTCCAGGAGAGCCCCTGAAGGTTTCGCACCAGGGCATTGAGGCTGCGGTTGTCTGCTTTCACCTTGTTGCCGTGACGCTGCGTCCATTTGGCGGCTTCCTCGCGGACGATGGCCAGGATCTCTTCTGCATCCGGCATGCGCAGCTTGAAGCGTGCGGCATAACGCCTGATCTCTGGAGGAAGCTCAATTGCGTGGCTGATGAACACCAGCGTGTGCCCCAGTTGACTGTAGCGCAGGGCGATATCCTTGATCAGGCGCACCCGCTCGGGGCTGCCACTCAGGAAAGGATGATAGTCACAGAGGGCATAAACGGCCGGTGTGCGCTGTGAACGGATGTGGCGCAGGACCGCTTCCGGATCGGCTAACGGCTCCTCGCGCTCCAGCTCGAACCCGAAGCCCCCGGCCCGTTGCAAACCATCGGTGATGGTCCACTGGAAGAGCGTCTGGCCTTGCTTGATCGCCACGCGCGTGAGCAGATCCATGACCCGCTGCTCTTCGTGGGACTCCACTACAACCAGCGGGGTTTTCGAGGCGATGATCAGTTCAAGGTCGCGGGCATCGGGCATGGCATCCTCCATCGTCTGATGCCCGCACTATAGCACAGGGCCGATCAGGGCATGTTGCGCGAGTAGAAGATCTCGAGCATTTCCTTTCGGAGACGCTCGGCAATGTCGTCCTGCTCATCCTTTGTCAACGCGTCCACACCGGTACCGAACAGGTAGTTGTCGAGGTTGAAGTCCTTGAGCAACATCTTGGTGTGGAACAGGTTCTCCTGATACACGTTCACGTCGATCATCTGATAGGCGTTGCGCGTATCCTCACTCAGGAAGTTCTGGATCGAATTGATGTCGTGATCGATGTAGTGCTTGGTGCCATCCGTATCGCGGGTAAAGCCGCGCACACGATAGTCGATGGTCACAATGTCCGAATCAAAACTGTGAATCAGATAGTTCAGTGCCTTCAGGGGCGAAATCAGGCCACAGGTCGACACATCAATATCGGCGCGAAAGGTACTGATGCCGTTGTCCGGATGGCTTTCCGGGTAGGTGTGCACCGTCACGTGACTCTTGTCCAGGTGAGCAACCACGGCGTCCGGCAGCGGGCCGGGACTTTCTGTCGTGGCATGAGTCGGCGGCGCGACTTCATGCTCGGCGATCAGCATGGTCACCGAAGCTCCATGCGGGTCATAATCCTGCCGGGAGACATTGAGGATATGTGCCCCGATGATCTCCACCACGTCCGTGAGGATCTGGGTCAGGCGCTCGGCGTTGTACTGCTCGTCGATGTACGCAATGTACTCTTCCCGATGCTGGGCAGACTTGGCGTAGCAGATGTCATAGATATTGAAACTGAGCGACTTGGTCAGGTTGTTGAACCCGTGCAGCTTAAGCTTAGGCTTCAATGGCATTGCAGATCCTCGTGACTGGCCCAAACCCCACCGGAGAGACCGGCAGTTGGCCCGCAGTGCGCGGGCCTCAACGCGAAACGCGCATTATGCCTCAGTTTCTATTTCGTAGCTATGGGTAATTTCCACGCCGCCTTTCTCCAGCATGATGGAGGCTGAACAATACTTTTCGGCAGACAGTTCCACCGCCTTTTTTACCAGCGCCTCGCGCAGGTTGTTGCCGGCAATGATGAAGTGCACGTGGATCTTTGTGAACACGGCAGGCACCGCGTCTGCGCGCTCAGCTGTAATCTCGGCCCGACAGTCCGTGACCTCTTGTCGGCTTTTCTTGAGGATGTGCACCACATCGAAGGAGGTACAGCCCCCCAGCCCCATCAGCAGCATCTCCATGGGGCGCGGCCCCTGATTCTTGCCGCCGTGATCGGGCGGCCCGTCCATGACAAGGGTGTGTCCGGAGCCGGATTCGGCATCAAAGCGGGCATCACCTTTCCAGGTAATGGTCGTTTTCATGGTCAAGCATCTCGCAGATTTGGAACAATCAGGCGGGCAACGTTACCACAGAATTGAAAAGGCCGCATGGTGGGCGATCGACAGAGCGACGAGATATTACGTTTGGCTGGACGGATTCCATTCATCATCTAGACTTTAAAAAAAGCTTGGAAGCCTTTACACAATGTCTGATGATCTGCTCGATTTCTTTGACGATGAGCCGGACGCTGGACAGAGCACCTGCGGTGAAATGCCGGTCTGGCTCATTCTGGTTGTCGATGATGAACCGGATGTGCATGCCTCAACCAAACTGGCTCTGCAAGGGCTGACAGTGTGCGGGCGGCCATTGCAGCTGCTCCATGCCCATAGTGCCGGGGAAGCCCGCCAGTATCTGAGTGGCCCTGATCCGATTGCCGTGATTCTGCTGGATGTCGTGATGGAAAGCGAGCAGACCGGGCTCGACATGGTCAGGGAGATTCGCGAGCATTTTGGACGCAAGGATACGCGTATTGTCCTGCGTACCGGTCAGCCCGGCTACGCACCGGAGCTTGAGGTCATCCAGCGTTATGACATCAATGATTACAAGAACAAGAACGAACTGAATCGCACCCGGCTCTTCACTACCATCACGACCGCTGTAAGAACCTTTCAGCAGATTCAGGCCCTGGACAAGAGCCGGCAGGGGCTGGAGATGGTCCTGCAGGCATCTCGGCAGCTGATCAACCGCCAAGGGTACCGTACCTTTGCGGAGGGAGTTATAACGCAGTTGGCGGCTTTGCTCAATGCGCCCGAAGAGGGAGTTGTGTGCTGTCACCGTGCGGATGAGTATGGGGACAGTTTTCCGCGAATCGTTGCGGCTGCAGGTGCGCTTGCTGACTTCGTGGGGAAGAGTCTGGACAATGTGGAGCCGGCTCAGATACGACGGCTGGTAGAACGTGCCATGCGCCGCCAGTGTACGGTGGTGGAAGAAAATCATGCAGCCTTTTTCTTCAGGTCACCGATCGGGCAGGAAATGGTGGTCTATCTGGAACACGCCGAGCACCGGGAAGATGAAATCCTTCAGGCGCTGCTCAAGGTATTTTCCACCAGTATCGTTACCTGCTTTGACAACGTGGCACATCTGGAACGTCTTCGCGAGATTGCCTATCAGGATGCGCTGCTGCAGGTACCTAACCGGCAGGCATTTCTGGCGCACCTGGATGAACAACTCCTGGCCGCACGGTCCGGTCGGGTGCTGCTCGCGGACATTGATCAGTTTGCCGCCATAAATGACATGCTGGGTACAGAACGGGGAGATCAGCTGCTCAAGGTCGTTACGAGGCGGCTGCGGCACAAGCTTCCGGAGCGCTGCTACCTGGCCCGTGTAGCAGGTGATACCTTTGGGCTGTTTGACCCGGGCGGCATGCTGAGCCCGGAGGATATTGCCGCGCTGTTTGCCGAGCCATTCGACCTCAATGGACAGAAGTTTGCTCTGAGTATTACTACGGGCTGGGTGGGACTCGATGGGCAAGCCAATGCGGCCGAGGTCCTGGCGCAGGCCAATATGGCCATGAAACATGCCAAGCTTCAGGCTCGGGGTGCCGCACTGTGCTACCAACCGGATTTTGCCGATGCGTTGCAGCGGCGGGTCGAGCTGGCCCAGGCGCTGCGCGAGGCCGTGGAATCCCGAAGCCTGATGCTGGCATATCAACCCAAGGTGGATCTGCAGACGGGCCGTTGCGTGGGATTGGAGGCGCTGGCCCGCTGGCAACTGAACGGCCAATTCATTTCCCCGGCGGAGTTCATACCCATTACCGAGGCAACCGGTCTGATTGGTGCCTTGGGGGATTGGGTGCTAGAACAGGCGCTTGTCGATATCAGCGGGTTGAACAGTTCTCGCCAAAGTCCCTTGCAGGTGGCGGTCAATGTTTCCATGGCGCAACTTGAGGATGAGGCTTTTGTTGACAAGGTGCATGCAACGCTGGCGAAGGCGGTAGTGCCTGCGACCTGGCTGGAACTTGAAGTTACCGAGTCCATGGCCGCCATGGATGCTGGGCGCCTGCAAGCCCTGCTGACCCGGATTGCGGAGCTGGGTATCAGCGTAGCTGTCGATGATTTCGGAACGGGATTTTCCTCCCTGGGACAGCTGGAACGCATGCACCTGACGACGCTCAAGATTGACAAATGCTTTGTGGACAAACTCGCGCTCGAGCCACCGGATGGGCGCATGTGCTCCGTCATATTGCAGATGGCCGGTGAGCTGAACCTGAAAGTGGTAGCCGAGGGCATCGAATACGAAAATCAGGCCAGCTGGTTGCGTCAGGCCGGCTGTCAGGTAGGCCAGGGCTTCTTTTTCGCACGCCCCATGTTGCTTGATGAGCTTGCACAGTGGCTGGAGAAGCAGGCATGAAAGCGGTCCGCTGCGTCTGGGTCTGTATCATGGCGGTGTTGGCAGGTTGCAGTGAGCCTGAGCCCATCCGCCTGGGGCTGATTGCCGGCCTGAGTGGCAAGCATGCCGATCTGGGCACGGAGTGCCGTAATGGCGTGCAACTGGCGGTTGAAGAGCAGAATGCGAGAGGGGGAATTCAGGGCAGCGCGCTCATTCTGCTCGCCCGGGACGACCACTCCAGTGCGGCTGAGGCAAGCAAGCAGGTTGCTCAACTGGATGAACAGGAGCGGGTGATGGCTTTGCTTGGCCCCGCGCTGAGTGGGGTCGCTGTCGGGATTCTGGAGGACATCAACCGGCGCAGATTGGTAACCATGGGGTTGACGACTACCAGCAACCAATTGTCCGATAAGGATGATTTCTACTTCCGGATTATATCTCCTACACGGCAACATGCCAGTGTATCAGCCCGTTATATGCGTCAAAGAGCACAAGTCTTCGATTATGTGGCAATTTACGATGTGACCAACCGGGCCTATACCGAGAGCTGGCTGAATGATTTTTCACGCACCTTTGTCCAGAGTGGCGGGCATGAAGTGGCAAGATTGGCGTATGATGGAGACAGAGACAAGGTAAGGGAATTGGTGACCCGGGCCAACGCCCATGGGGCGGATCTGGTGGTGCTGGTCACGGGGGCTACGGATGCGGCGTTGATGATCAAGGAAATCCGGGCAGCCCGGCCGGATCAGACGGTCATGACGTCCGAATGGGCCGCCACGCCCACCTTTGTCGGCCTGG
>RFIV01000329.1 GCA_003695085.1 Gammaproteobacteria bacterium | reverse complement strand
ATCATCATGGCGCACCACTCAAACCGATTGTGTACGCCACCCTGCAATCACTGAACAGGCCCCCGCACCTGACGACGGTCAACACCAACTTCCACTCCGTCAGCATCAAGGCCATGATCAAGGAAGGTTTCGGAATCGGCTGGATTCCTGCACGGCTGGCACAGGAGTCATTAAGCTACGGCAAGATTGTGCGTGCAGGCGGCCCCGAGTGGGACATTCCCATCGAGATCCGCCTGTATCGCTGGAAAGAGAACACCAATACCAACCTGCAGCGCTTCTGGGAGGGTCTGAACGACCCGAAGGTGGTGCAGCCGGTGATGGCGGTCGCGCGCTGACGTTCTCAGCCCGGCACGTTCAGCCAGCGCATGTCACGCGGCATCAATTGCGCCCGTAATAGCGCGGCCGCTCAAAACGATAGAAACCCTGTGCTTCCTCACGGGCAATGGTCACGGCGGACGGGCCGAAGAATTGCTCGCGCACCTTCTGCAACTCCGGCTCGGGTGGCTTGCCATCAAAGCGCGCCTCCAGTTCGCGGCGTGCGGCCATGTACGCCTCGCCATTGCTCCAACGCTTCTCGCGCTTCTGATCCTGATGCGCCAGCGCCTGCACCTGCGCATCGGTCAATCCCATCTGTTTCCGAAGGGCGTTGATGCGGGCCTGCCGCTCTTCCGGCGCCAGCGCTTTCAGATCCTTCTGAACCGACTCGAGGCTGAAAAAGACCTTTGAGACCAACCCCGTTGAAATCAGCGGCGCCTCCAGCGAATCCCCGTATGTTTCATCCAGGGTGGTTTTGAGCAGATACAGGCGCTCCTCCACCGGTGTATCGGTGGCCTTATCCAATAGCGCGACCGTACGTTGCATCACTTGCGCCCGGGCCTCCCGGGTCTGTATTTCGTCCTGCCACAGCTGCTCGGCCTGCTCTGCGAAGAGTTCTCGCCGTTTGGCCCATAGCGTTTCCTGCCGGCTCAGAGGGTCCATGTGGTTGAGCGCCACCAGCTGTTCTATCAACCAGGCATCGTACACATCCATGCGCGCAATCAGATCCAGAATATCGGCGGCCTCGCGTGGGAAGGCCGTCTCGATCAACTCCCTGAACCGGCTTTCGCCATCCTCCGGCCATGCCTTGATCAGTGTATCGCGCAGATCGCGCAGCTCTACACGGGCGTTGAGCGAACCGAGATAGCGCCCATAATCTTCCCGCAATCGCTGCACCCATTCACGCATCCACCGGGCGCGCTCATTTTCAGCAGATACCGTTTGCGTGACCTCGCCTTTCTCCGGCGGTCCCACTTCGGCAACCTTGTGTCTGGCCTGCCAGACGGCCCAGGCCCATTGCCCGAACTCACTGCGGTAAATACCCGTCATGACAGCCGCCATCAGCCCACCCCAGGCTAAAGCCGTGATGACACCCTTGGCCTTCAACATGATTGTGCCTCCTTTTTATCGTCCACGATCCCTTTTTCCGAATTGTGGCCTGAAACCGGATCGTGGCCAGAGCCGTATAGCCTGCTGCCTGACCACAATCGGGTGTCGGGATACCGCCTGATCTACAGAAGGGGCTGCAGATAGGGCCATATCAGGTCAGCCAGCTTGGCCGAGCCGGAGGTCGCGGGATGAATCCCGTCAATGATGATATCCCCCTTGTTGATGACGGGGCGCGGATCCACAAACGTGCACTGAGCCCAGGTATTGGCGCAGGCATCGGCCAGGCGCGAGTCACCATAGTCCACTGCTTTCGCAAGATTGGCCTGCAACCCCTTGGTGTGGTAATACCCCAGATAGATCACATTCTGAACGCCGTCCTGGGCCATCTCGTTGAGCAGGTCCACCCCATCCACGTACACATCATTGATCAGGTTCTTGCAGGCCGAAGAGATGTTCCAGCGCCACCAGTGCGTGCGGCAGCCATAGGGATCGAAGACAATGGCGGGAATCAGAATATCGTTACCGCCACCGTCCATGACCACCGTTTCAATATTCGGGTCATCCTCCCGCGCGTCCACATACTGCTGATTGATTGGCGTGGCAAAGAGTCCCCCGGCCAGCTCGGCACCGCTCAGGGTATAATCACGAAAAGTCTGACCGGCTTTTTGCTCAAGAAACTGCTGCAACTCACCGGACAGGTCGAAAATGGAGTCACCGACCGTAATGATCTCGTTCCGGTCCGCCTGGGTTACATAGGAGTTGCCGGAGGTACATCCGCCCAGTACGGCCAAAGCGCCCAGCAACAGCACGCCTTTAAGCCAGGTCAGTACCCGGGCAGAGCCTGCCATGGCACTCTTCGTGGAATAGTGGGGAGTCATGCTCATCGTAACCTTGCCTCGTTCTTGTTGTTGGAGACTCTACTGTACGGTCTGCAAGAGCCGGTACCGAGGCCAAAAACGCACAATTGCCTCCCGTGAGGGCGTTTTTGGACTCTTCTTCGGTCACCTCACCCAAATGGGCGAAGTCATCAGGTACAAACGTTCCGGAAATGGGATCTATCTCGCTTTATCTTGTACAGAATTACCGATAAGGTGTGCAGACACCTCCGAACAGAACAAGAACAATGGTGACTGACGACATCTACGCGCAATTGCTGCTGGCTGTGGCAGCCCGGGAAGGTCCCGAATTGCCGCGGGACGTACGACAGATTCCTGAACGTCTCACGGATCCGGATAGCCGCACGGCCTGGTTACTCAGCCAGCTTTACCGGCATCACCCGGATACCGATCTGGGCTTGCGCTACGGCCACCATCTGCATCCGGCCGCGCTGTGTGATGTGGCGCGGGCACTCTGTTCTGCTCCGACACTCGGCCAGACCATGGGGCTGGTCGCCCAGCTGGCTTTCGCGCGCAATCAGGCCTTCTCGCTCGTTCAGGTCGAATCGGACACACAGGTTCATGTGTTCATGGCCTTTCCGCATCTGCCCCCGGTGGCGTCGGGGGTACAGCGCTTCTGTATCGAAGCGGCCTTTTCATTCGCCGTGCATACCTTGCTCTATAGTCTGGGAGAGTTACCCGACGGGTTCACCATACGATTGCCCTTTAGCCCGCCGCCCTATCACACGCATTACGTCAGTGCCTGGCATACAACACCGGTTTTCCACTCGCCAGTTGCGGCGCTCAGTTTTCATTCTCAGGCACTGGAGTGGCCCCTGGGGACCACTGATGAGGCGCTGTTTGCCGTGAGCGTGGAGCGTGCGCGGCAGCGGTGGCGTCCGTCACTGCGTCAAATGCGGGTCAGTTACCGGGCCGCAGAGGCCATGCTCAGGCATCACCCCTATCTGTTTCAGCAAGATGCTCTGGCCAGCCACCTGAACGTGTCCACACGCACGCTCCAGAAACAGCTCAGTCAGGAACAGGACAGCTTTCAGGCACTCCGACACCGGGTACGCCGTGTCCTTCATGACATTTACACCGGTGCCTTGGGTTGGTCTCTGGCGGATGCCAGTGAAAAACTGGGATTCGAGAGTCTGTCCGGCTATCGCCGTTTCGCCCGGACACTCAACACAGCGGCCGCTCCCGGCGGGCCGGTGAGATCAGCAGGCGTGTCCACGTCCTGAAAGCAGCCGCAGTCAGCGGTCGGCACCCGATCAAGCTGATCCTGCGGCAGTGAGGCCAGCAGCCGTCTGGCGCCCTCATCGCCAATCAGCCTTGCCAATTCAGGAAAGAACCGTTGACCGAACAGGACCGGATGCCCGGCCAGCCCCTGACGGGCGGTTGAAATGCCTTGAGACGACGCCAGCCCGGTCCGATCCGGCCCGACGTAAACCGGACGCGCAATTCGTTCCCGGTGCGCGTGCCCGGCCAATACCTGCAGCGTATCGGGCTGAATCCAGGGCATGTCTGCCAGAGCAATGCCCAACCACTCCAGTTCCTCCGCCTGTGCCCAGCGTACCGCGCAACGAATGGACGCAGCCATGCCTTGGGCGGCATCCGCATTGGCCAGAACCGCAACATCTTCCGGCAGGTACTGAACATGCTGCTGTTGATCCGGTCGCAATACCACGGCCAGCGGGTACCGCGTTTTTCGGTAAGCTGAGAGGGTCTGCTCCAGCACAGTCAGATGCCTGCCTGGAAGGGGGGCCAACAACTTGTCAGCACCAAACCGCCTGCTAAAGCCGGACGCCAGAAGGGCCCAGCCACCGTGCCCCATGGTGCTCACATCCTCGCCTGCTTCAGGCCCTGAGGAAAAGGCTTGGAAGCCTGGCCGGCCTGCCGGGCATTCTTGAGCTGAAGGATGCGCCCGAGAATGGACAGGGCAATCTCAAAGGGCAGCCGACTGCCCACCGGCAGCCCAAGGGGCGATTCCAGCCGGCTGATCTCGAACGGTGACAGCCCCAGCTGCGCCAGTCGCGATCGTCTTTTCCCGGCGGTACGCTCCGAGGCCATCGCCCCCACCAGCAAGGCAGGCCGCTTGAGCGCTGCGAGCAGCGCCATGT
>RFIV01000328.1 GCA_003695085.1 Gammaproteobacteria bacterium | reverse complement strand
GCATCAAGAGCCTCTTGAGGTATCTCCAGGTCATCAAATCCAAAGGACTGTACAATCACTACCTCCTGAGTTCTTTCATCGGCATACACACCTGGTTTCCGGACATCGCCATGCCATTTCTGAAGTTGCAGCAGGGTGGGGATGATCAGAGCAGGCCCCTCCTTTGAAGAGTCGAAACCCTTCATCTTGACGACATTCTGATACATCAGATCCACACCCCACAAATCGTCCCCCCAACCCCACCAGCCGCCGGTGACGCGCAGCTCGAAGATCAGTCTGGATTGCCCCTCGATAAAGAATGGCACGCTCAGGCGGGTGACCACGACATTTCCGCGGTCTTGCCCGGGGTTCTCGTGAGAGACGATGACGCTCTTCATTTCAACCGGGTACAGGGCCGACAGCAGCAGCTCTGTGGCCGCCTTGGGGTGCTGTCGGACCGGGGCGATGAATTTGTCCTCATCTTCACCCATCCAGCGATCCAGCCAACCGGTATCCAGGCGGTCGGATGTGTCGCGGGGTGCCGGACGTGTGCTGTTGCGCCAGTCGCGGGTCTTGTCCAGAAGGGTTCCCAGGCTGTCCGCTACCGGCTGGCCGAAGGTGCCGAGGGGCTGGTCGGCTTGCCCGGCCAGTTTGAGTGAGATCTGGCCGTTTCCGGTCAGGCGGATCACCTGGCGCAGATTCCGCCCTGCCTGTGAGGGCCGGTAATCCATGAGTCCGAGCAGCCGGTAGCGGGTGTCCAGGACCAGCAGCACACCGGCCTTGTGCAGATACAGGGTGAGTGTCGACGCTGGCGGTTCTGATGTGCGGACGGCAAGGCAGGCCCGAATGCCTCCATACCTGAATTGACAGAGAGGGCCGAGAGTTGTTTCAAGCATGGGCGGGCCGGTGACGGTCTCGGGGGGCACTATGAAGGGCAGGCGGGATTCATTAACGGGAAGCCGGTTTTCCGGTGCGGCGCTGGCAAAGGGGCCATGGACCAGCCAAAGTTGCATCAGGTCATTTTCGTGCAGAATGGTGTGCTGCAACAGGAGCCCGATAATCATGGACGCTCCGCCAAGCAGGGCAAGAGGGGGGGCAACAGCGGAGGCTGCGCCTATCAACCCCATCAGGGCACTGGTTGTGGCCAGGGCGCCGCCCAGAACCTGTGCGGCATAGGCGAACTGTACGTCATCACGCTGATAGGTTGCGCTGGCAAAATCAATGCCGGAGACCACTGTACCGATGGTGCCGCCGACAAAAGGCAGACGCTTGGCAAACGTCTTGGCCCACTCCGGATGCCGAATCAGCTGGCTGATCCAACCGGTAGATGCCGGGGCGTTGGTTGCGAGGCGTTTGGCCACAGCGTGGGCCTTTTCTCCGCTGAGTGCGAACAGATCCAGGGTGCTGCCCAGTGCATTCAGGGCGTTTCGGGTGTTGGGCTGGGTGCCAACTTCGCTCAGGGCCAGCCAGGCGTTGAGGCCAAAAAGGCACAGTCGACTGCGTGTCAGTGCGTTCTCAGCGGTGGGCGAAAGAACCGTCGTCTGAATGCCATGGAAGTGTTTTGGCGAGGCAGAATCGGCGGGTACCGGCGCTTTGTCCGATTGCACGGTTGCAAGGGGCTTATGCTTTCTTGCATCCGTGTTCATGTAGTTGCCGCTCTGAACCAGCAGGCCGCCAAACACGGCCAGCTGAGTACGGGGCCATCTCAGCGCCTGACGCACCCAGCGGGGCGTGACCCGTTCTCCTTTTCGGGCCAGCTCCTGTAATGCCCTCAGGGTTTCGGTTTTGGCCATTTCATCCACAAAGTTGAGCATGTGGGCTGAAATACCGGCAGACGGTCCTGTGGGTGGAGAGGCCAGCTGGTCCATTTCACTCAGCCAGGCTTTGCGGGCGTCCGCAAGTGCCTGGGGGGTGATGCTGTCCACTTCCCAGCTCACATTCAGCTGATCCACAAAGTCCTTGAGCGTGTTTTGCCAGGTCCAGGTGGCTTCGCCTTTCCAGGGGCTGATGATCGCTGCCATAGCGTGGTTTCCGTCGATCATGCCCTTCAGAAGCTCATTGATACGCGGGTCAGCAAGCAGAGCCTTATGTTCATTCTGAAGCGCATCATCCAGTTGAAGCGTTCGGCAGATTGAGGTTTCAGGTGTCTGAAGCGGGCCTAATGTGGATGAGAGGATTTCATGCAGGGCCGTCAGCCCGTTCGGATGACCGGCGGGCAGTGCAAGGCGATCACTCAGAACACTTGCCAGCCACACGGGTGTGCTCCGGCCGACCGGATGCTCCAGAACGGCCAGTACGCACTGCTTGCCTGCCCGGATCAGCTCGCGCAGGGTTTGACGCTCGTCCACCCGGAGAATCCGTCGGATTTCTTTTTCGTCAACTGATGCCTGTAACCGTTGTTGTTGCAGATAGTGCGCCTTGTCGCGCGCCCAGGGCGTCGCGGCGTTCTGTGGAGGTGGCTGGTGCAGCCAGCTCCACGTGAGAATGGCGGCATCCAGATACCGCTCGATTCCGGAAGGGGCTTCGCGCATTTCCGCCATGTCCGCAACCAGTTGTTCAATGAGCGACCATGCTGTGTTGAGTCGCATGGCTGCGGTATGCAGAAGGCCTTCAGGGTCGGGCAGGATGACCTCGCGCTGGTCGGCCTCGACCTCGAGGCAGCGTGCTTCCCGGCGCTTGGCGGCAGCATCCGGAGACGGATCTGCCAAGCGGTTGTCCTCGCTGGCGAGCGGCGCGCCATATGCCGGATCGTACCAGGGCCAGTCCGGTCGTTCCGGATCGGGTTCCGGTCGCAGCCCTCCCATGGCATTGATCTGTGCCCAGCTCCACTGCACATGGGAGAAGGCGACTTCCACCGCCTCGTCTTCAGGCGCCCTGAGTGTATGCAGAGGAATGGCCTTCCGAGGCTGAGCCGGGCGTGCATCCTGGCCCTGAAGCTGCTGCAGATCCACGGGGCGCAGGGACACGCGAGCAGGATCGGGCTTGCTGACTGCCTGACTATCCACCTGATACTCGGCCCAGAGGTAGCCGCCCCGGAACACATACAACCAGCCGGGTGGCAACGCAGTCTCCGTGACTGCCGTATCCTGCCACTTGCTGGCCAGTTCCCGAAGCTTCCTGGACTGGCTCGCCACTTCGCGCCAGTCATCCGGCGAGGGCAGTTCGGTACACGCCCAGTGCTCCCGCTTGAGACGAATGTGGCGCAGTGCTTCCCGCTTGGGCAACGGCAGATGGTTGAGCTGGCTCAGATAGAGCGCATCGGCTTGAGAGGCTTGACCGGCGTCGGGTTCGGGGGCCTCACGCAAATCAAAGTCCCATGTCCAGGGAGTTTGGTGTCGGGCGGATACCGGTTCGGCCTGTACCCATACTTTCCGGGCTGACTCGGGCACATTGAGCAGCACGGGCGTGCCCGCTTCGTAATGTACATCCGTTGGGGCTTCCTCATCGAATCGCACGCGTACCTGCAGCGCTTCAATCGTTTCACCGTGCGGCGGGGCAAAGGCCAGACGCAATTGCCGTGCGTTCGCAGGCATTACATGAACCGCCGCACTGGCAGGCCGGTCTTCAAGTCCTTCAGGCAGTACAAAGGCATCGGGTACCGCCTGATCGTTGACCCAACCGGTCAGGGGTGTCAGATCGGTGCTCACTTCAAGCCGTTTTGCCGGGTCCGCTTCGTAATCGGTCACCTGGCCCCACGGCAGCAGCGTGGGGCTGTAGAGCATGTCGAGTGAAGATTCCCTCTGCCCGTTGATCTGCAACGGAACCCAGATAGCGCGCAGGCCCAGGCCATCGGCATGCGGAGCGCTGTCATGCTTGCGGGCCAGTTCATGATGACTGTCGTGAAATACGCCGCCGGGGGCGGCCTTGAGCATGCGCCAGAGACGGTTGTTGCGGAAGATGTAAATCCAGCCCTCATCCGGCACGGACGCCTCGCTATCGTTCACAACCGGCACCACGGGCATCAATGTCGTCGCGACCGGCCCCGGATCACGGGTTTTCTCCACGCCAGGCAAACCTTCACCCAACGGGTAGACGAAGGGGGGGGAGCTGCCGTTGGCACGCACCACGAGGCTGACGCGGGCACGACGTCGGCTGTTGGTTTCCGTCATGGCCAGGCAGGAGCGGGCCGTATGTTGTGTGCGTGCGGCTTCATCTGCCGGGGACCAGCCGACATCCCGGAAGCGGATCTGGTGCTGCGTATCCGGATGGGGGTGTGCGATCTCGGTCCGGTACAGCCAGCAGGTTGTGTCCCTGCCCGTCCCGGCCTGTTCGGGGGCGATCTGAGGGGTGACCGGAGGCGTTGCGTCAGGCGCGGTTTCCGGGGCCACGGTGCGTGTCATGGGAAACCAGTGCTCCGGCAGCACTTCACCGGCAAAGACCTTCAGCTTGCCATAGCGGATGGCGTTGAGAAGGCGCGTGCGATCCACTTCTCCGCCGAGAGCTGCCTTCAGTGACGCGTTGTCGGTGAGCGTGCTGGCGATCGTATCCACCACGGCCATGACCTGATGATGATCATGGGGCAGCGGCGCGGGAAACGTGTCGTTCAGCTGTGTCTGCAGCTGTCCGGAGGTCAGCAGCTGATAGGGCTCACCGGCCACGCGTACGGTGGCCAGCGCAGAATGCGGGTCATGCATTGCCAGAATCCTTTTGGCAGAAACGTCCTGTTCAGTGCGCAGATTCTAAGCAACCCGGGGACAATGGGCAAGGCGGGATGTCTCAGAACGACCACACAATTCCTGTGTACAGGTAGTAGTCCAGCGCATCGGTGGAGAGACCACTCTGGTCACTCTGGATATATTCGCTGCCCAGTGTGGTTTCCCAGAGCCAGGCTTTGTCCGGGCGGAACTGAAGGGTGACTTCCGGCTTGAGCAGCCACTCTGTGGCTCCGGTATCCAGCGCGCGCCGATCCAGACGTAATACCGGGCGCCAGGTCAGGCGGGAGGAGGCATGCAGTCGGGCCGAGATACTCCCGGAAATCTGATCACTGGCAGTGTAATGGGTATACCGCAGGCTCCACCAAAGGCTGTCGGTTTTTTGTGGCCAGCCGTAGCGACGCAGTTGCATGCCAAGATTGTATTCAGTGTTGGTCCCTGCGGACAGCAGGTTGCCTTGCGTATCTGTGATACCGCTCAGGTGCCAGGCGTCCAGATTGATGTCCGTATCCCACTGGTTCCCGTAGTCATGGGTCCAGGAGACGCCGGCGCTCTTGCTGATGGCCGTACGATCCAGTGCCATTTCCTTGAGTTCTGCTTCGCTGAAGCCTGCCGATTGCAGTTGCTCCAGCCGGGTCAGTGACTGGCCAATGGTGGCATTGCTCAGTTCAAGGGTGGGTGACCGGCGGTAGTCGAGGCTGAAAGACAGGTAGTCGGTATCCGCGGCCTGCCAGCCGAGTTGGGTGTACGCCGTGTTCAGCTCTGAAAAGTAGACATCATAGTCGAGATAGAGCAGACCGGTCTGTTTGGGTTGAGTCAGGCGGAATTCGGCACCGACAGCCTGACGTTCGGTCAGTCCGTCGCGGGTGGTCTGATTGACGAAAACGGTGGTGCGGTAGCTGCGCGACGGGGGTGTCAGCTCAAGATTGAGGCCAAGTGTGTGTGCCGAGGTATCCGGGGACGTATCGTGTGTGGTGGCTACCGGAAAGCCTCCGAAGGCATGCAAGCGCAGACCCTTGGTAACGGGCAGACTGTAATCCAGTCCATCCAGACGGCCGAGCGTCCCAACGGGCCCGCTCTGGCGGCCGGCAATCAGACGCTGTGATGACGATTTGAACAGTACATCTATATAAGCCGCCCGGAGCTGCCCGTTGTTGACGGACTTACCGAGAAAATCATTACGGTAGCCGCCCGAGAGGCGAGACTTGATGTCCAGGTTGCCGGAGCGATAGCGATAGACCAGATCCGCATCGGTGGTCAGGTCGGACTGAACGGTCTCGGTACTCCCCCCGGGATTGTCCAGAAAATAGCTGCGGTAGAAGCTCGATACCGAACCATAGAGGTCTGACCGCGCGGCCTGGCGGATTTCCGGTTTTTTGCGAACGTCCTTCAGCGCCGGGTTGCTGTCCGCCAGTGCCGCCTCCAGTGCAAATAAACGGGCCTGCACACGTGAGCGGGCTTTGCCGGTGGCAAGCCGGGCGAGCAAGGCCTGATAGGTGTCACGTGCGGCAGCGATCTGCCCCAGTCGTTCCTGAACTACGCCCAGCAACTCAAGGGCTTCCGTATCATTGGGGTGGCGATCCAGGTGAACCTGAAGGGCTTTCAGCGCCTGTTCGGGCTGCTGGCGGGCCAGGGCCTCACGCGCACGTTCCAGATCGTTGTTGGAGGCCGAGCGGGTATCACCGGTACGCAGTGTCAGATAGAGGGTGGACGGCTGGCTGCCAGCCTGTGCGCGGCACCCTTGAATCTTGCTCGCCATGATACTGAGCGACAGGGTGTTGGCTGTACCGCTCAATGTCCATTGTGCAAGATTGTCCGGGAATGTGCCCGAGCGCTCCGGGATGAGTGTTCGTGGCACATTGGGTGGGAGCGTTATCTGCACCACGCATCGACCTTTACCGGATTGGCTGACAGTGATGCGGTTGAGCGGGATCTGAAACGTGAGCTTCAGCGCCGCCTCCTGCTTCGTTTGATACAGGACCTGGGTGTCATCCAGCCAGTCCGTGGTCGGCGCGGCCCAAGCCACGGCTGTCGTGAGCCACGCAGCGGGTGACAGCGCCCGGATCATTCTGAGCATTCTCACGTTCAGAACCCTCCGTCGCTCACGTGGTGTTTGCCTGTCTTGAACTTGCTGACGGTTGTCAGGCTTGAATCGGTGTACTCGTGGCACGCGCCGGAGCAATCCCGCAATTCGCTTACGGAGTAGAGGATCTTGGGTGACTTCACCTTCTTGTGTTCATCCGCCTTGAAGTCACTGGCGTGGCAGCCTGCACAATCCGGTTTATAGGCCGGGAAGGGCCAGGGCAGTGTCTGGCTGTTGGAGGTATGGCACGCCTTGCAGGACAGGTTCCCCCGATGATCGCCCGGATAGTTGGGTGAAGTATGACGGAAGCTGATCGGCGTCCAGCGCGAGGTGCCGTGGCAGCTGCTGCAGTCTTCGGTTGTGACAAAGTGCCCGGAATTCTTGCCAGTTGCCGTGGTGCCGTTGTGGCAGGCGTCGCATCGACCGGTGATGTTGCTGTGGTCAAAGTTGGCGGGCGTCCAGGCGCGTGTTGTGTGGCAGGTCACGCAGTCGGCCGTAGTCGTGATGTGGTTGGAAGGTTTGCCCGTGGACGTGCTGCCGTTGTGGCAGGCATCACAGCGTCCGGTGATGTTGCTGTGATCGAAGCCTGCCGGGGTCCAGGCGCGGGTGGTGTGACAGGTACTGCAATCTGAAGTGGTGGCAATGTGGTTGGGTGTCTTGCCTGTCGCCTGAGTCCCGTTGTGGCAACTGTCGCAGCGCCCCGTCACGTTGCTGTGATCGAATTGTGTGGGGATCCAGGCACGGGTGGTGTGGCAGGTATCACACTCGTCGGCCGTGACAATGTGGTTGCCGGGTTTGCCGGTTGCCGAGCTGCCATTGTGACACTGGCTGCAGGGCTGGGTGATGCCTGAGTGATCGAAACGTGCCATGAACCAGGTATGTGACGTGTGGCAGTTTTCACAGTCTGCGGTGGTGGCGAGATGGTCTGCCGGTTTGCCGGGTGCCCAGCCACCATTGTGGCACTGCTGGCAACTGCCTGCTGTCGCCATGTGATTGACCTTGGGTACCGGACTCCAGAAGCGGTCGCTGTGGCAGGCTTCACAATCGCGGGAGACCGGCATGTGAGAGGCAGGCATGCCGCCTCCTTTAATGGGGGTCGATGGCCCGTGGCAGCTGGCGCACTGCTGGGGCGTGCCCTTGAACTGCCCGTTCTGGTGACACTGGGTACATTCCACCAGGCGGTGGAAGCCATCCAGTGGAAAGGCAGTCGTATCGTGATCAAATTCAGCCTGGGCCAGACTGCTCAGGCTGGCTGACAGAACCAGACATGCGACTGAGAGCCACTGTTTCATCTTCGCATCTCCACGTCGGTGAATTGGCGGGTGGAATGGCAGGTATCACAGGTTTGTCCGAATTCGCCACGGTGCACGTCATCCTGTTCATGGCAGGCGCCACACAGTACGGGCGTCTCACTGGCCGGTGTGCCCGGCGTGTGGCAGCTGTCGCAGACCTTTTGTGCATGCGCGCCCGTCAGCGGGAAGTCGGTCTGATCATGATCAAACCTCCAGAATGTCCAGTCGGCGGGCGTATGGCATCCTTCGCAAGCCTCCCCCATGCTTCCTTTATGCGGATCTTTCTTGCCATGACAGTCCTTGCAGGTATCCGGTGTCCGCGTGAAGGTTGAATCTGCATGGCAGGCCTGACAGTCCGCCAGCTCATGCAGACCGAGAAGGGGAAAGCCGGTCAGAGCATGATCGAAGCGTATCCCGGATCGCCAGTTTCGGGTGCTATGACACTGTTTGCAGTCTTGTCCCAGCCGACCCTGGTGCGGATCCGCCTTGCCGTGGCACAGGGCACAGGCGCCTCCCCCCAGGGGGGCATGAACGTCTCCGGCATGGCAGGCCTCGCAGCGAACGTCCTTGTGCGCGCCCGTCAGCCGGAAGCGGGTCTGGCTGTGATCAAACTTTGCCTGACTCCATTTGCGGGTATCATGGCAGGTATCACACCGGGTACCATTTGCACCGGCGTGGATGTCGTCTGACTGGTGACAGCCGATACAGGTCTTGGGCAGTGGCTTGGCGGAGGTAGGTCGGGTATGACAAGTCTTGCAGGCCACATTCTGATGTACCCCCTCCAGTCTGAAATGCCCGTCACGGGTATGGTCAAATCGTGTCTGACTCCATTTTTGCGTGTTATGGCAGCTGTCACACCGAGTGCCCAGAATCCCGGTATGGCGGTCATCTTTCCGGTGGCAGGCCGCGCATTCTCTCGGGGTCTGGGCATAGCGCTTGTCAGTATGGCAGGCACCGCAGGCGGCAGTCTTGTGCGCACCTTTCAGGTGAAAACGTGTCTTGTCATGATCAAACCGGACATTCCGGGACCAGCCCCGGGCGTTGTGGCAGGATTCGCACTTTTTGCCCTGCTTGCCGTCATGCACATCCTGATCTTCATGACAACTGACACAGGCATGGGGTGCCTCGCGCCAGAGCTTGTCTTGCTTGTGACATCCGCCGCATGTGGCATCCGAGTGAGCACCCGTGAGACGAAAATCGGTCTGGGAATGATTGAAGGTGGCCGGGTTCCAGTCCAGCAGGCGATGATCTCGCCCCTTGTGTTCTGTATGGCACGCCTTGCAGTCGCCTGTGGCGATACCCGGTGCCCGGCCGTGGTAACCCGTCTTGTTCCGTACATCGGTGGCGACCTTTTTATGGCAGGCCAGACATTGTGGTGTCGTCGTCTTCTTGTCCTGCTCGCCATGGCAGTCTGCACACTTTTCGTCCAGTTTCTGGTGCGGTTGACTCAGGGCACCCGGAGAGAAAAGCGCCTCCCAGCTGAACGCCTGAGTTGCGGGTGCCAAGGGCATGATCAAGAGCATGAGCAGCCCCCCTTGCACCAGAATTCTAGTAAGTGTGAACCACATAGACATGCACCAACGCCGTGATGATCATCATGATGAAAAAGGGCAGGTGAACGATATGCCACCAATGAAAGAGGCGTGAAAACAGATCCAGCTGGGCCAGCTTGATGGTCAGCTGTGCCAGCTTGCGCGTTGTCCGCCTGATCTCGCGACGTGTCGGAGCGTCCAGTTCCCTGCGGTGGCGGAAGGTTGTCCAGAGCATCTTCCAGCGCCAGAGTGTGGCCCGTGGTACAGCGAAAAGCACCTTGAACAGTTTGCCATGGGCACCCAGGCGAGGAATGAGAGCCTGCCTGAGGTGCTCGTAGCTCTGGGCAAACTGCACACGCCGTGCCTCTTCCGGAATGGCCGCCAATATCTGATCCAGTTGCATTCCAAGCTCATTGAAACTGGCACGGTGACCATACAGTCCCATGTGAATGCGACGGTAAATGTAGCGGCCGACCAGCCCACTGCCCGCTACCAGCAACATGCAGAACAGGGCGACCTGGCTGTTGAGTGAGCCGAGCCCGAAGTTGGCATGAAACAGAATCAATACCGGGCCCAGCACCCCGAAAATCATATGCAGCCTGAACCACCAGGCGACCGGCAACCAGCGCTGCATGAAACGAAGCCGCTTGCGCAGGGGGTAGAGGAGGAGCGCGAGCATCAGCGAGCCACCGATGATGCCCAGCATATAGCCCAAGCCTTCCTCGGCCGAGAGCAGATCATCATGGCGGTGTTGCCAGCCCCAGAAAAGTGCTGCGATGACGCTGCCTGAAAAAAGCCCCTGAAACCAGACACCTGGTGTGAGAACGGGCAGTCTGACGTCGTTTGTTGTGGTTGTCATGTCATGATTTACCGATTCTGTGGATAACGAGCATATGTGAAATATCTTAAAATCACCTTAAGGATGCGCAGGTAGACTGGGCGAAATTACAAAAACGCTACAGGCAAAAAGCAGAAAATGGGGAGAACGTCACATGCCGTATGCGCTGATCTGGGTCTATCTGATCCCTGCCATCGTGCTGGTCGGGGGCATGGTACTGTGGCGTTCACATCAGGCCAGACGGGCCGCCCGGGCGCTCCTGGATGCGGAACAGAGCGGGCTGACCGAGCCGGCGTCTCTGCATCCGTTGATTCAGCCGGCGCAGTGCATAGGCTGCGGTGCCTGTGTCAAGGCGTGCCCGGAGGGTGATGTGCTGGGACTCATTCAGGGCAAGGCGCATCTGGTCAACCCGTCAGACTGTATCGGACACGGTGCCTGTGCCAGTGCATGCCCGGTGGGTGCCATCGAGCTGGTATTTGGTTCCAGCAAACGCGGGGTGGATATTCCGGTGGTCAGCCCTGCCTTCGAGAGCACCCAGCCGGGCATCTACATTGCCGGAGAACTGGGGGGCATGGGGCTGATCCGCAATGCCGTCGAACAGGGTCGGCAGGCCATGGAAGCCATCGGTGCGAGCCTGTCCGGCCGGTCCCCTGAGGGTCAGGATGCGGACGTGGTCATTATCGGTGCGGGCCCGGCGGGCATCAGTGCCAGTCTTCAGGCACGTCTGTCGGGTATCCGGGCGATCACACTCGAACAGGAAACGTTGGGGGGCACTGTCGCCCACTTTCCGAAAGGCAAGATTGTCATGACTCAGCCAATGGTTTTGCCGGGTGAAGGCCGGATCAATCTCAGGGAGGTCAGCAAGGAGGCGTTGCTGGCGCTATGGAAGCGAGTGATTGACAGTCATGATCTGGACATTCGCTACGGACAAAGGGTAACGGCCATTGAGCGCTGTCCGGATGGCTTTCAGGTCATGACCCAGTCTGGCGAGTGCTTCCGGGCACCCCGTATCCTTCTGGCCATTGGTCGACGAGGCACGCCCCGCAAACTGGGTATCCCCGGTGAAGCACTGAATCATGTGGTCTATCGGTTGGCAGATCCCGAACAATATGCCGGTCAACGGGTACTGGTTGTAGGGGGGGGAGACAGCGCCCTGGAGGCGGCATGCAGTATTGCCGAAGTGCCGGATACCACGGTGACTTTGTGTTATCGGGGCGAAGCCTTCACCCGGGCCAAGCGCAAGAACCGGGAACGCGTGAGCCGAATGCAGGCACAGGGGCGACTGTCCGTTCGTTTTCGTACGCAGCCGGAAGCGATTGAGCCGGGCCGCGTCTGGCTCATTTCGGATGGGCAGCGCGAGGCCTTGGACAATGACGCAGTGATAATTTGTGCGGGGGGCATCTTGCCTTTTGATTTCCTGAGGCGTCTCGGGTTGCAGGTGGAGACCAAGTATGGCACGGCGTAAACAGCTTTTTGCAT
>RFIV01000044.1 GCA_003695085.1 Gammaproteobacteria bacterium | reverse complement strand
TGGCTGGCGAGAGGTGGCCAGCGAGCAGGCTGAGATTCTCTGGCGCGGGGATGTGGTGGAAGACAGCGAGCTGGATCCGCAGCCCGGTGTGGGCTGGGGCGTGGGGTTTGGTTTCGGGCATCGCCACAGTGGTATCGGGTTGCGCTTCTGGGATCCGGCACCGGTGAAGGAGATCAAGCATTACAGGCTGGTGCTGGAAGCCGTGGATGCGGTGACGGGCCGCGTCATCTGGCACGCGGAGAGCCGTGAGCGCTTGCTTCGGGATGCGACACCGGCTGAACGCACCGCCCAGGTGGACCGGCTGGTGGCCACCTTGCTGCAGAAGTGGCCCCCGGTACCGTCAGCCGTTCACTGAGTTCAATCGTCGGAGCCTGATGCCGAATCCAGCCGGACAGCGGGTGCTGATCGTGCTGCCTGTTCGGCCTGCAGGTGCGCGGCAGGCTCGAAGCGGAACAGGCGGGCGATGATCACATCCGGGAAGCTTTCCCGGCGTGTTTCATAACGCTCGATTGCCAAAGCCAGACCGGCGCGCATCTGGGCCAGTTCATCTTCCACCTTGGTCAGCAAGGCCATCAACTTCCCGATGACCGGCTGCGCCTTGAGCTGCGGGTAGGCTTCCACGGCACCCCGGAAGCGTCCCAGCGTCTGGAGTTCATCTTCCACATGGTGCAGCACCTGTTCGGCCCCTTCCTGAGCCTGGGGCAGCGTGCGCAGTCGCGCCAGCCCGGTTTGCAGGGCCTGCTCGTGCCTGAGGTAGCGTGAGGCGACCTTTTCCAGGTTGGGGATGAGGTCGAAGCGCTTTTGCAGCACCACGTCGATGTTGGCCCGGTTACGACGTACCCGCTGACGCAGGAACACCAGGTCGTTGTAGTGCAGGATGAGCGTGGCCAGAATGAGCAGTGCGGGAGAAATCATGGCCGCCGCGAGAAAGTCGGTGGGCGCAAAGCCCCCGGATTGACCGAAGCCGAGCAGTGCCGAGAGCAGCACACCGGCAAACCCCAGGGCCACCAGCACCATGCCCGCCGTCGCCTTGCGCAGCATCAGGGTTTCTTCGTCTTCGTTGGCGACGATGAAAGGCACGTCCGGATCGTGCCGAAAAACGAGCTGGGCCGGGTTGTCCTGTCTGGGGCTGGTCTGGCCGAGGACATAGAGCACATCGCTGGGTTCCAGCCGGCGCTCGGTGTAGCGCATGTCCCCGCGGCGTTCGGTGTTCTTGTGGCGAGTGACGATCTCGGCGCCGTCCGGATCCACGGTAATCTTGCCGCTCATGTCTTCAACCTGAAACAGCGTGTACTCGGTGCGGTTCTCGATGGTGACCCAGCGGGCATTCTTGCCGCTGCCCTGTCGTTCCTCGACCACGTAGTTGAACCAGCAGCAGGGGGTGTGGGTGAGCGGCCCGTTGAGCGGCGGGTCCAGCGGGGTGAGTGTGCCGGCCACTTCATTGATGCCCGGCACGACCCCGGCCACGTCGGTGGTGGGGATGTTTTCGATCATCCGTTTCACGCGCACCCAGCGGAAGGCCCAGAAGAACAGGGCCAGCCCCAGCACCAGCGTGCCCCAGTAGATCCAGGTCAGCCAGCCGCCCTGCGCCACGGTGGGTGTGACGTTGGCCAGGCGGGACAGCTCGGCGGTGTTCACGGGCAGATCCGGATCGAGTGCCGGCACCTTCAACCCCCACAGGGGCACCAGCCAGCGTTCGGGAAAGCGTTTGAAATCCCGTTCGATGCGCGCGCGCGAGGCCGCCAGGCGGGTATAGATATCGGTGATGCGGGCGCGCAGGGCGTCCGCTACCTGTGTGCCTTCCAGAGCGCTCGGCAAGGCGTCTTCCGTCCCGAGCCTGACACCCGCTTCCCAGAGCAGGTGGCTGGCGAGCTTCCAGCTGTTCTCCTTCTGCATGGCGAAGCGATCCAGAGCGCCCTGCAGGTCCGACTTCATCATGGAGAGGCCAAAACTGAGCAGAATGACGGCGAGTACCGCGGACATCAGGCTCAGGTAGCCCAGCAGGCGGTGCTGATTGAGTGCACGGTAGCCGCCAAACAGCGCCAGTGCCAGCAGCGAGAGCCCGCCCCAGAGCTTGAACAGGGCGCCGATGCCCAGTGAATTGCGGGCGGCTGCTTCACCTTCGGTGGATACAATCGGGCGATATTGTCCGCGTTTGTCCAGGCGCAGGGCCATGCCCACAGGTTCAAGCTGGGCGAAGCCGAAGATGGCCACACGATCGCCTTCTTCCAGTCGCCATTCGGTATAGCGATGCTTGCCGCGTGTCTGCCGAAAACGCTGGGGTACCGTCCAGGTAACCGGTTCCGCGCCGTCTTGCGTGAACACCACCATCTCGCCGGTGGTGTCCGTGACCTTGAAATCCACCCGCCCGACAATATCCTCGGCGGTGCTCCAGTACGTGTTGCCATCGGAGTCCCGCTTTTCCACTTCGTGCAGGTAGCGGTAGTAGAGGCTGGGTGTGCCGGTATGGCGGCTGCGTACGCGGTCATGCCATTTGACGGCCGTGCCTTCCACCAGCGTTTCACCGCCTGTCACGGCGTATACGGGGGTGGGCACGATGCGCTCCAGCTGGCGTACGGCGCGGATATCATCGTAGCCGGCGCTGAGCAGCCAGTAGCCAGTCACGGCGGCTATGACAGCCGCCAGGGCAAAGAGAATACGGGTCATTCAACATCCTTTCTGTCGGTTCAACAGGCGCTCGGCCCAGCTCATCACATCATTGCGGATGATGTCCGGTGCGTCAATGTACGCCACATCGGCGACACTCATCAGCCAGTGGCGCAGTTGCACGGTGCGGCGTACGCGGGCGCTCAGGTGCCAGCGTCCGTCGGTATCACATTCCAGTGTCTGGTCTTCGGCAATGGGCGATTCCCTGAGATCCTCGATCAGGCCGGGACGTGGCGACTCGAAAACCAGATGCAGGTCGTGCAGTGCACGATCACTCGGGTCGACATACATCTCCATGTGACCGTCTGCCAGCCACTTGTGCAGGCTGAAGTCCTCCGGCACGTGGGCGGGGCGGTTTTCCAGCCAGGCATGGCGGATCTTGTGCAGCAGGAAGGTCTGCAGATGCTCGCCGCCGGTCTTGCGCGCGACGATGTAGATTTTCGGCAACAGGATGGCGACGCCAAAGACGTCCACCGTGTAGCGCCTTTCACTGCCGTCAGCACGCAGATAATCGAACCCTAGCTGCTTTTGCGTGATGATGGCTCGGTAGCAGGTGTCCAGCACTGCCGGGTCATAGGGCGCAGCCCGAAGCGC
>RFIV01000327.1 GCA_003695085.1 Gammaproteobacteria bacterium | reverse complement strand
GACCTTGACACCCAGCTGCTTCCACATCTGTGCCACAGCAATGGCAATGCGCTTGTGGTTCTCGGAGGTGTTGTAGCGCAGCTGGAAGGTCAGCGGCTTGTCCGGGCCAAAACCGGCTTCGGCCAGCAGGGCTTTCGCCTGCTTGACCCGCTCCTTGTAGGGCATGTCCTTCCAGTCGACATAAGCCGGCTCGCCATAGTTGGCGGTTCCGGGCGGTACAAAGCTGTAGGCCGGAATTTCACCGGTCTTGAGAACCTTCTCCGTCAGAATCTCGCGGTTGATGGCCATGGACAGGGCCTTGCGCACGCGTACATCGTTGAATGGCGCCTTGGCGGTATTGATCGGGTAGTAGTAGGTGCCCAGGTACGGCGCGATGCGGGTTTCTTCTGGCAGATTCTTCTTCAGCCAGTCAATCTGATCGCTCGGGAAGTCCCGGGTAATGTCCACTTCGCCCGCACGGAAACGCTTGAGCACGGCGGCACGGTCTTCCTGCGGGTAGTAGATGATCTCATCAATGGCGACGTTGTCGGCGTCATAGAACTTCGGATTCTTCTTCAGCTTGACGTGCGTGTTGGGCAACCACTCCACCAGGGTGTAGGCACCGTTGGACACCATGTGCTCGGCCTTGGTCCAGTCCTTGCCATACTTCTTCACCACGTGTGCTGGCAGCGGATAGGCCGTGTAATGCGTCAGCTGGCTGAGGAAATAAGGGGCCGGGCCGTTCAGCTCGATACGCAGAGTCTTCTTGTCGAGCGCCTTCACACCCAGCTCTTCCGGCGGCAGCTTGCCTGTGTTCACTGCCTCGGCGTTCTTGATGATGTACAGCAGAGAGGCGTACTCGGCCGCGGTCTTCGGATCCAGCACGCGACGGAAGGCGAATTCGAAGTCCTGTGCGGTGACCGGCACACCGTCCGACCAGGTGTGATCCCGCAGGGTGAAGGTGTAGACCTTGCCGTCATCGGATACCGTCCAGCTCTCGGCCGCACCGGCAATCGCATCCCCCTTGGCGTCTTCGGTCAGCAGCGCCAGAAACATGTTACCAGCAATGTTGTTCTCCCAGGTGCCGCTCATGAAGTGCGGATCCAGTGATGCCGGTTCGCCCATATTGGCGATGCGCAGCACTTGCTTGGCACCGGCCAGGGAACTGACCACGAGCAGGCAGGATGCCAGCAGTGCCATCAGCGTGCGTGTAATGTGTGAGCGCATGATGCCCCCTTGTTGTTATCCGTTTCAGTGAGTTTATAAAAACTGCAACCGCCGCAGTGTGGTTTTTACGGACAGGGAGGTCAATCGAAGATGCGCATAGCTTCATGCGCTTTTTGAATCACCCAAAAGAATACGACCTATTCCAGCGATGAATGGACAGGCACAGGCGTGACCGGACGACCTGCCCGAGGAGAAGGCTGTCAGGGAAGCCGTACCCACTTTCCATCGCGCCACACCAGCGTCCCGGCGGGCAGTTTCTGGCGCAGCTTTTCCGCAGCCAGACGTGCCACTTCGTTCACCGGCAGGTTGTTCTTCCGGGCAATGCGCTCGTAGGCCGCCTTGCGCTTGGCGTTGACCTGATCAACCAGTGACCGGACATCCGGCTTCTCCACCACCATGCCCACATAGCCATCCGGACGTTCACCCACCCAGCCATGGGCCCGCGCCTCATCCAGTGTGAGCGCGGAGGCTGCCATGCTGAACAGCAACAGGAACAGAGCGAGAAACTGTTTCATCGGAGCCTCCTAGAACAGGTCATCTTCTTCTTTGAACAGGGTATCCAGCTCCTTGTCCACCTTGACGCGGATTTCGTGCTGAATGTTGACGTTCAGATTGATGGTGATGGGCTTCTCCGGGGCCGCCACCTCCACGCGGGGCGTACAGGCCACCCAAAGTGGGACGGACAACAGGAGTATTGCCGGGTACCGGTTCTTCATGGGCTCAGTGTCTCCCCAAGCAGTCTGCCAGGCATGGCATGCCCTCTGGATTCAGTATGTCATGGCCGGCTTAACCGGTCCTGAATACGCGCCTGCACCTGATTGACATACTCCGTGCTGCGCAACAGTTCCATGATATTGGATTGGACGTTGAGATTATAGTGCACGGGACGCGCATTGCTGGCGTCGGGGTCACGCCCTTCCAGCTGCAGGCTCAGACGCAACTGCCCCTGTTCACCGTAGTCGACCTGCGTGCGCAGCCGGCTGTAGTGATAGTTCTTCAGCGGGCCCAGCGCCGTGAGCATGGCGGTGTTGCCCTGTATCAGCGTGCTCAGCAGGGACTCCGGCACCCGCAGCGTACCCGGGTCGGTGGCTGCTAACTGCCCCCCGGATACCCGGATGCCCTGCGCCGACAGGCTGACCGGAAGCAGACCGCTGATGTGCCCCGTGGCCTGAATGTCACGATTCTCCAATGCAACCAAGCGGGCGAGGGACAGGTCCCGCACCTCCAGCAGCACAGGGTCTTTGGGCCACCCCTCACAGGGGGTACGGACGGGTTTTGCCAACCGGACCTGCCCGTCAAACATCCGCCCGCTCACCTGACGGACGTCGATCAGGCAGTGACCGGGCTGAAAGCGTACATCAACGGCACCGGCGGCTTCATGTACGGGCACCACGGCAAGGATTTCGGGCACCTCGAAGCGCAATCCACCTGGCGTCCAGACCTGGGTACCTGATACCGCCCATTCTGTCTCCACTCGCCCGTTGATCGCCGCTGCTTCCTCGCCCTTCCAGACAACCCCGTCAGCATCCAGCCGGCCACGCCCCTGAAGCGGACGCTGCTTTGCCGGCAGCCGCAGTGCACCCTGCGCCTGCAAACGCTCTGCGCTCAGATTCTCAGGCACCGTGAGCTGCGCATCCGGTATCCAGCTCTCCCATGCGGCCAGATCACCGGTCAGATTGAAAGCCAGCACAGGTTGACGCGCTGGCTCGCCAAGCGGCCACCACAGCCCCAGGCTGCCTGTCAGCTCGCCTGCCTGCATCTGTTCGAGGCTGACAGAGACGGATTCTCTTCCCGGCTCCAGCCGCAAACGGGCATGAACAGTCTGAGGCTGACGCTTCCAAGTCAACCGCGCCCGGACCTGCCCCGCCCAGTGTGCGGGCCAACCATCCACCAGCCCCCTGACCAGATCGGGCATGCGCATTTGAAGGTGGACATCCCAATCCGAAAGCGGCTGATCCGGCACCCCACCCAGGCCCTGGATGTGCACCTGCCAATCGCCCCCCTGCGGGTGTCCATGCGCCTCCAGTTGCTTCAGAGGATTCCAGGCGGGCCAGATGCGCAGGGCCAGCGGCTGATCCACTTGAGACACCCGCAGCTCCCCGCGACCGTCCGGGTGTTCAAAACGCACCCGAACGGGCGCATCAGGACTCCAGCTGAGCTGCGCGGAAGCCCCCGCCAGAGCCGGAATTCCCCGGACCCTCAGCATGTCAATCACCACAACGGGAAGGTATGCGCGTGCAGTATCCAGTAACGTCTGCCACGTACTCAGCGCATCCGGGGGCAGATCTGGCAATCCCGTCTCGGGCGCGTCTCGCTCGCCCATGTCCACGTGCACGGCACCTGCGACCAGCGCCAGCCTGGGGCGATCGAGCGTGGCACCCGGCAGCCACTGAAGCGAGAGGTGCCTGATCGTCACCTCAGACCCGGCCTTCAGCCTCAACACCAGTTCAGGGGCGTACAGACGCCGCTGTCGGGGCCGTTGGAGCGTCAGTTTTTCAATCTGCAGCGGGAGGTTTG
>RFIV01000043.1 GCA_003695085.1 Gammaproteobacteria bacterium | reverse complement strand
TCCTTGCGCAGCACGGTCAACAACAGGTCCATGGAGCGCGAATAACGCGTGAGCTTGAACAGCCGCACCAGACGCACCACACGCAGGTAAAGCGGATCCAGAGTGATGATGCCCACCAGGTAATAGGGGGCGACGGCAAGAAAGTCGACGAGTGCCATGGGAGTCAACATCCAGCGCACACGACCGCCCTTCTTGCGGAACCGGGGATCCTCCTTGCAGCTCCACAGGCGCAATCCATACTCTATCGTGAAGATGAATACGCTGAACTGCTCAATGCCGCGAAACACTGGGTCATACGCGTTACGGAAAATCACCTCGGTTTCCAGCGCGATCACCACGACGTTCAGGACGATCAAGGCCATGATGAAGCCATCAAACGCCTTGCTGGGCCATGTATCACGGACTTCTACAATTTCGTATACCTTCTGCCGAAGCGTCATGCACCCTCTTGTTTCAGCGTTTCAGCCACAAACCGGTCAACCCAGGCATTGAGCCGGTAGTCTTCTATAAAGCCGCAATGTCCGCCGTAGCGTGTACGCACCACCTTCAGGCAAGGGTTGGCATGCACTCGCACCAGATCCTGTGCGGGAATCACCGGGTCATCCTCGGCCATGAGCAGCGTCGTCGGTACCTTGAGCCGGGCGAGCCGATCCCCCGTTACAGCGTAGTCGGCAAAATAGGTTTCTGCATCGTCGTAGGGTGTGTGCTCGGCCACAAAGTGCTCGGTCATCGCCGTCAGGGTATGGCGTCGCACAAACGCCTCCACATCCACACTGCCCGGGTGGCACGCGGCCTTCTTGCGCACGGAGCGCAACCACTTCTTGCGAAAATAGGCGCGATACAGCGCCAACCCCTCTTCCAGCGCGTACAACGTGTGGATCGGCTCCAGCACGGGTGAGACAGCTATGGCCCGACGCAGCTTCAGGCCTGCCTCGGGCGCTGCCAGAGCGGTGCGCAGGGTAAAGTTGCCCCCCAGCGAGAAGCCGACCATGTCCCAATGGGGCACCTCCACCCGAGCCTGCAGGTCTTTCAGGGCTTCAACCACTTCGTCTAGCCGGTTGGCATGAAACAATTCCGGATTGAGGTGATGAGAGGGGCCATGATCCCGCAGGTGCAACCGGAAGAGTTGCCAGCCCCGGGCATACAGGTACCCGCTCAGCGACAGCATGTAGAGCGAATCGGCACAGCCCTCCCAGCCATGCACCAGCACGGCCAGCGGCGCCCCGGGGTCTTTCTGGGGGCTGTACACACCATGCAGCTTGCGACCGTCGCCGGCATCCAGAATCCAGTCTTCGGCCACTTCCAGCGCAGCCCGGGCACGGCGACGGGCCAGGGGCCTGCGCAATTTGACCGAGGCCAGCAGCGACTGCACATGGCGGTTGCGCAGTCCCGGTGCCGGTTTCCAGTCCACGAATGCAGGCGAGGGCTGAACCTGAATATCGGCTGACGTCATGTTCCTGATGCTCCTTGAAAAACCGTCGCTTGTTGTAACGGATACCCGCCCGGCCATAAAGCTTGACACCCGACACCCTTTGGGTGAAATTCGACAGTCATGATACCGTCCCTGATCCCCGATTTCACTGGCAAGCGCGCATTCAAGATCACCCTGCGTACGCTGCACATCCTCAGCATCTGCGGCCTTAGCGGAGGGTTGTGGTTTGCGCCGGAGGCGCATGAGAAGTGGCTGCCCTTTGCCTGGCTGACACTCGCCTCGGGGTTGGCGCTGATGTTACTGGACGGTCTGTCCAACCTGCTATGGTGGGTGCAGATTCGCGGCCTGGTTATCGGCATCAAACTGCTCCTGGTCGGTGCGCTGGCAATCTGGCCGAGTCAGGCCTGGTGGCTGCTCAGTGCGATTATCGTGTTGTCGGCAATCATTTCTCATGCCCCCGGAGATGTCCGCTACTACTCACTCAGACACCGCCGGGTCATCCGCAGCACTCAGGATGCCAAGGGCTGATCGCCGGCCGATTCCAGACTGGCAGCTGCCGGCAAGCGAATAAAAAACGTTGTGCCGGTATGAGGCGTCAATCCGTTGTGAAGCTCTTCGAGGCTATCGGCCGATATCGTTTCAAAACTCACGCTCCCGCCGTGCAGCTCAACCAGCGCCCTGACCAGGGACAACCCGAGCCCTGCGCCCCCCTGATTGCGATCCAGTCCTTCATCTGCACGGCTGAAACGCTCGAATACCCGCTCCCTGACTTCCCTTGAAATCCCTTCACCCTGATCCTCCACCTCCACGCAGTACCCCTTACCTTCGCGCAGCAGGCTGACAAGCACCTGCGTACCGGATCGTGAGAACTTCACGGCATTGTGCAAGACATGCCGCAGCGCCAGCATCATGCGATCCGGATCGGCATCGACCCAGGCAGGCGCTTCGATCCGCCCGACGTGGATGCGCACCCCCTGCTGAGAGGCAAAGCTCTCGATTCGGTTGATGGCATCCTTGACCAGCACGGCCAGATCCAGACGCTGAGGTCGCAGGGCGAAGTCGCCGCTGGCAAGCGCCTGAGAATCCAGTATCTCGTTGATCAGCTCGCTCAGACGCTGGCAATTGCGCTCGGCGATTCCGAGCAACTCCCGCCCCTTGGGCGTCAGGGATCCTGCATCCGGCAGCGTCAGCATGCCTACCGCGCCCCGCACGGCAGTCAACGGGGTGCGCAACTCATGACTGACCGTGGACAGGAACAGATCCCGGGCCTGAACACCGGCTTCGGCCTTGTCGCGCGCCCGTCTGAGATCCTCTGTCTGCCGGGCAATCTGCTCGGCCAGCGATGTCTGCAAGTCATGAAGCGAGCGGGCAGTTGTCTTGAGCTTGTCGACTGCCCGGGCGAGTTCCCCCACTTCATCCTGGCGCCGGGTGCAGGGAATCTCCGTTTCCAGATCACCTTCCGCCAATGCCAGCACCGATTCACGCACCCGATCCAGTGGCCGGGACACCAGACTGAAAGCGAGCAGGATGGCTCCGTTGGCAACAATGAGCGTCACCACCAGCAGGCCCAGATTGCGGCCCATGGCATTCCAGAACGCTTCACTGACAGATGCCCCGGCAAAGGCTACCACCAGAACGCCGATAGGGCCTTCGGCCTGCTCATGCAGCAGATCGCGCTTCACTCGGATGACGGGTTCGTCTGTCACCAGCTGACCGATCTCCATGAGAATCCGCCCGTCCGGATAGCGAAGGGTCGCCTGTCGAAAGTCCGGCAGCCGGGTCAGCGCCGAAAGCGCCTTCTCCATTGCCGGGAACTCGAAGTTCCAGACCGGCTCGCTCAGCAATGCGGCCTGGTTGTCCGCCAACAAGTCTGCCTGCCGCCTCAGCACGTCCCGGTCCCGTGTATAGTCATCCCAGGCCATAAAGACCGTCTGGCCCAACATCACGACCGTCAGCACCAGGCTCACGAGCAACCCGAGGCGCTTCTTGAACCCCATGCTACATGGCCTCCAGCAGGCGGTTCAGGCTGAAGTCATATGCAGGCTGGTCCGGGTTGAGCACCCGGGAAAACTCGGAGAACCGGATGCGCGACCAGTCCTGATCGGAGAACTGCCGGATGTACTGGTCGATATTCCCCGCGTGCAGGAGCCCCATGTGCGTGCTGAGCGTCGTACCGCTGACTTCGGCAAAATCCTTGCCGCGAAAAAAGTCGTACAGCACGACCAGCGCAAAGCCCCCCTCCACAAAGTGCCCACCCAGCGTGGCCAGCAAGGAGCCGTTCCGTACCGCCTCCAATGCCGGCGGGTTCCAGTCGATACCCGCGATCAGCATGCGGCGGCCTGCCGTCAGCCCGGCTTCATTCGCCGCCTGCACGGCTCCCAGAGCCATGGGATCGTTCGCCGCCCAGATGGCGTGAACACGCGGGTAGCGATGCAGCAGACCTTCCGTTTTCCGGTAGGCCACCGCCTGATTCCAGTCTGCCGTGACATACTGAAGCAAACGTGCCGAGCCCACCTTGTCGAGGGCCGCCATCAGCCCTTCTCGTCGAGAATCCGCTGCCTCATCACCCGCGGGTCCTCCCAGGGCCAGCAG
>RFIV01000326.1 GCA_003695085.1 Gammaproteobacteria bacterium | reverse complement strand
GGGTTTGAGCGGCGTTGCACCGGGCAGCGGCGTGATCAGAATACCACCCGTTTCGGTCTGCCACCAGGTATCGACAATCGGACACCGTTTCTCGCCCACGACATCATAGTACCACTCCCACGCCTCAGGGTTGATGGGTTCACCCACGGAGCCCAGCAGTTTGAGAGATGCCCGGCTGGTTTTCTTCACCGGCTCATCACCGAGGCGCATCAGTGCACGAATGGCGGTCGGCGCGGTGTAGAAGATGTTGACCTTGTGCTTGTCCACCACTTCCCAGAAGCGCGAAGCATCCGGATAGTTGGGCACGCCCTCGAACATCAGGGTAATAGCGCCATTGGCCAATGGACCATAGACAATGTAGGAGTGACCGGTAATCCAGCCCACGTCCGCGGTACACCAGTACACGTCCCCATCATGATAATCGAAGACGTACTGGTGGGTCATGGAGGCATACACCATGTAGCCACCAGTGGTATGCAGGACGCCCTTGGGCTTGCCTGTGGAGCCGGAGGTGTACAGGATAAACAGCGGGTCCTCGGCATTCATTTCTTCTGGCGGGCAATCCGTTGAGGCGCCTTCTACCGCTTCGTGATACCAGACATCGCGCCCGTCCACCCAGTTGATGCTGCCACCGGTGCGCCTGACCACCAGCACCTTCTCAACGGTCTGCCCCATTTCTGCAGCGATCTCACAGGCCGCATCAGTGTTCTTTTTCAACGGAATGGTGCGGCCACCGCGCACACCCTCATCAGCCGTGATGACGAACCGTGCCTTGCCATCCTCGATCCGGCCCGCCAGCGCTTCCGGCGAGAACCCGCCAAACACAACCGAGTGCACAGCACCAATCCGGGCACAGGCCAGCATGGCATAGGCGGCCTCGGGAATCATGGGCATGTAGATGGTCACCACGTCCCCTTTCTTCACGCCCATGCCCTTCATGGCGTTGGCGAGCTTGCAGACTTTCTCGTACAGCTCCTGGTACGTGATATGTGCGTCGTCACTGGGTTCGGCACCCTCCCAGATAATCGCGGTCTGATTGGCGCGTGCAGGCAGATGACGGTCGATGCAGTTGTAACAGGCGTTCAGCGTACCATCGTGGTACCAGCGGATGTGCAGGTCATCGAGGTTGTAGCTGACATCCTTGACCTGGGTGTAGGGCTTGATCCAGTCAATGCGAGTGCCATGCTCGCCCCAGAAGCCTTCCGGATCTTCCACGGATTGCGCATACATCCGTTCGTAAGTCTCCTGGTTGATCCAGGCTTTCTCGGCCAGCTCTGCAGGAACGGGATAGATTGAATGGTCGCTCATGGACTCCCTCTCTTGTTTGTTATTTGTATTGTGACTTCCCAACGGAAACCACTATAGACTCACCTTGGCGAGCATACCACCGTCAAAAGCATCCGTGTCGCCCCTTACAACCAATGTCTAACCGGACAGATCAGCCACTTGTCAAGATGGCAGGCGGCGCCGTTTTTTCGCATAATCCCCGTCCCAACAAGGAGCACTCTGCCAATATGTGGTTCAAGAACGCCTGCATTTACAGCTTTACCAAACCCGTGGACTGGACAGCGGAAACCCTTGAGGCCGCCCTGTCCGAAGCCGGTTTCCAACCCTGCGGCAAGACCCAGCCCGCCAGCATGGGCTGGACGTCACCGACACCTCAGCCAGAAGGCCCGCTTGCCTGGCAACAAGGCCCCCACATCTTCATTGCACTGCGCAAGGAAGAACGGATTCTGCCCGCCTCCGTGGTCAAGGAGGAACTGGCCGAACGGGTAGCGATGCTGGAAGAGAAGGAAGGCCGCAAGCTGCGCAAGAAGGAAAAGGACGCCCTGAAAGAAGAGCTGATGATCGAGCTCTATCCGCGCGCCTTTACCCGCCAGAAGGTGACCCGCGCCTGGATCGACACCCAGGCCAACCGCCTGGTCGTGGATACGGCCACCCCCACCCGCGCCGACGAGTTCACGGGGTTCCTGCGTCAGACGCTGGGCTCACTGCCCATTCAGCTGGTACGCACGCAGGAATCGCCCGTTGCCCTGTTTACCGCCTGGCTGCGGGAAGGCGCAGCGCCCGCCCCGCTGTCCTGGGCCGATCAGGCCGAGCTGCGTGCGGAAGGGGATGACACGGTGATCCGCGTAAAAGGTGCAGGACAGCTGGCAGATGCCGTACAGGCCCACCTTGAGGATGAAATGGTGGTGACGCGCCTGGCCCTCAATTGTGATGACCGCATTGCCTGTGTCGCCGCGGAAGATCTGAAGTTGCGGGCCATCAAGCCCCTGCAGCAGGATGATGATGCCGCCTACACCGGCGCAGACGAAGATCCGATGATCCGTTTTGACGCGGACGTGGCGCTGATGACGGCTGAACTGGGTGGCCTGATCAATGCCCTGATAGAAGCGCTGGGCGGCGAAGATCAGGCGGATATCATTCGCTAACCGGCTCCCCATGGAGCGCCGCCAGGCGCTCCTTCTGCCACCCCTCCGGCTCATTGAGCGGCAATCGCAGGGCCATCACCTCCTCTTCCGGATCGTAACGTATTTCAAAACCGAGTTTTTCGGCCAGCTTCAACATGGGCTTGTTGTCCGGCAGCACGGTACCGATCATTTCGATGGTGCCGCGTTCGGTACAGTAGTCGATCATCTTGCGCATCAGCGCCCAGCCCAGATTTTCACCGCGCATGTCATCCCGAACAATCACCGCAAATTCACACTGAATGTTGTCGGCATCCGTCCAGGTGCGCACGACTCCCAGTGTCTCCTCCGTCCCGTCTCCCCTGTCAGAGACGGCGATGAAAGCCATCTCTCGGTCATAATCGATGTGCAACATGCGCACGAGATCATCGTGACTGAGGTGCTTGCGATAGTGGAAGAATCGGTAGCGGATGGATTCCGGCGACAACTTCGAATGAAACTCGATGTGCGCCGGCTCGTCCTCGGGCCGAACCGGCCGAATCTCGGCCTTGCGCCGTGACTTGGGCAGCATCATCCATTCACGAAGTTCTTCCGGGTACGGTTCGATGGCGGGCCGGACAGGTGGCCCCAGATCAATGGCCATGTCCACAGCCACCACCCCTTCGCGGTCAAACAGCAGCGGCTCCACTTCCACTCCGCGAATCACCGGCAGGTCCACCAGCAACTGAGAAAGGGCCACCAGTGCTTCACACAAGGCACGTGCGTCTTTTTCGGGCTGATAGGAATAGTTTTTCAACAGCCTGAACATGTGCGAACGCGAAACGGCATCCTCGGCCAGCGCCAGATTCAGAGGCGGCAGGGCCACTTGCCTGTCCGCCAGCACATTGATGCGCACCCCTCCAGCACCACACAGGATGAGCGGGCCAAAACAGGCATCACGTGTCACGCCAATATTGAAGGCGATACCGCCCGCTTCTTTCATCGCATCCTGCACGGAGTAACCGACAAAGGATTCAGGCGGAAAGTGCTTGTCGCCTTCTGCTCTCAAATGGCTACAGGCCTTGATAATGGCCTCCGGCTCGCTCAGCCGGCGAATGGTCGCCTTGAACTGTTCGCGTGCCTTGTCCTCGCCCAGGAAAGGCTCCTGCAGTGCCTCGTAGTGAATCTTGATGTTGACCGGGTGCGCCTTTTCACGGGCCACTTCGGCCACCTCCTCGGGCGTTCGGCAGTAGACGGTCTCCAGCGGGCGGATCCCATAGACCTCCAGCACCTGTCGGGCTTCCTCGTTTGTCAGCGATTCGCGTCCATCCTTGTAGGCACCCATGACGATCTTGCGTGCCACGGATCGGTCAGCCCAGGGGTTCACATACGACTTGGGTGTCTGTTTCAACAGCTCCTGACCCCGCTGGTGATTGACCAGGTGCATGAAGGCCTTGATTGCCTTGTCCGGTGTGAAGAAGGTGGGAATGCCCGCCTCCCAGAATGCCTGCCGCGCATCCTGAACCGTCGCGTAGCCCAGCCAGCAGGTAAAGATGTTCATGTAGCTGCGCCTGGCCACCTTGATGACCTCATCGGCCACCTGCAGCGAGTCTTCCGTCAGGCTGGGGCTGAACATCACCAGCACATTGGAGACGTTCGGGTCCTTTTCCAGAATCTGAATCGCCTTGGCGTAAGTGGACGGGCCGGCATCATAGTTCAGGTCAATCGGGTTGCGCCGTGTCCAGTAAGGCGGCAACAGCTCCGCCAATGCTTCGATCGTTTCGGACGCCAGCTCAGCCAGTTCGCCCTCCAGGCTGGCCAGGCGATCCACCGCCAACACTCCGGGCCCGAAACCGTTGCTCAGAATCGCCAGCGAGTGTCGCCGCACCGGCTTCATGCGCGACAGTGTCTCCAGCGCATCGAACATCTCATCCATGCCATTGACCCGCAGGATCCCCGCACGCCGCAATACCGCATCATAAATCGGGTCCACTGCTGTGAGTCCCCGGGGCGGCTTGTGTGGCTTCCATTGACTGGCCTCCGTTCGGCCGCTCTTGATGGCAATGACCGGCTTGGCCCGGCTCACTGTCCGCACCGCAGAGATAAAGCGCCGCGGATTGGGAATAGTCTCAACGTGAAGCAGCAACGCCTGAGTCTTGCGATCCTGGGACAGGTAATCGACCAGATCATCCAGATCCACATCCACGCCATCGCCGAGCGTGACGAGATGGGAGAACCCCACTTCCCGGTGCAGGGCCCAGTCCACCACCGCCCCGGCCAGTGTGCCCGACTGACCAATGAATGAAATCTTGCCCGGCAAGACGCCCATGTGCAGATAGGTCGCATTAATGTTCTTGTGCGCACTCATGAAGCCTACGGTATTGGGCCCGAGTACCCGCATGCGATGCTGACTGGCAATATCACGAACCGAATACATCAGGGGGCGACCACTGCGGCTGTGTGTGCGCGAGAGCCCACCGGTCAGAATCATGCAGGCCCGAACCTTGTGCTCCCCCAGCTTGCGCACCATCTTGGGCACGGTCTCCGGGGGTGTACAGATAATGGCCAGATCCGGCACGAAAGGCAGGTGGCGCACCCTCGCATAGCTTTTGATACCATGCACTTC
>RFIV01000325.1 GCA_003695085.1 Gammaproteobacteria bacterium | reverse complement strand
GTCATCCACGTCAGCACATCGTAGTAACGGCGGATGTTTTGAACATAATGGACAGGCTCCCAGCCGCGAGCATAACCATGCCGGGTTTTCTTGTACCACTTCTTTTGCTGTAGCAAAGGCAGCCTTTCTTTCACATCCACCCACTTGTCCGGATCGCCTCCCTGCATCTGGGTAATTTTGCGGGCATCTTCAAGGTGTCCCAGTCCCACATTGTATGCCGCCAGCGCAAACCAGGTTCTGTCCGGATCCGGAATACGTTCCGGGATGCGTGACTTGAGCGAGCGGAAGTAGCGCGCGCCGCCCCAGATGCTCTGGGCAGGATTCAAACGGTTCTTGATTCCCAGGTCACGCGCCGTCGGCAGTGTGAGCATCATGAATCCCTTGACGCCTGTAGGGGACACCGCATAGGGGCGCCAGTGGGACTCCTGGTAGCCAATTGCGGCCAGCAGGCGCCAATCCAGCCCGGTTGCCCCGGCAGCTTCTTTCAGCAGGGGTTCATAACGCGGCAGCCGCTTTTCGATATGCCTCAGGAATGTGCGCGCGCCCACGTAGTTGAGCTGCTTGAGGTGCCCAAAATAGCGCTCGGTAATCTGGATCAGTTCACCGGATTGCTCCAGCTGGGTAAAAAAGCGTTCGGCAGCGCGCAGGAGTTCATCGCCGGTCTGAGCCGGAAAAACCCAGCTCACGGACATGGGCGGCGTGATGTGAAAACCGTATCGTGCCCGGGGATAGAGCGCTTGCTTGACCTCGAACAGACTGGAATCAACGATCACCCGCTGGGTATCACCGCGATTCAGCGCCTCGAGCAGTTCTGTGTCGTCCATCTCCACGGGAGCCAGTGTCAGGCCTTCCACGGAGGCGAGTGCTTCGCGAATCAATGCAAAGTGGGGGGTGTGCATGTTGATCCAGACGACCGTATTGCTCAAATCGCCGGGCTTGACCGGTCTTTCCGAACCGGATCGATAGACGAGTGTGGGCTGAACCTGCGTATACTCCGGCCCGAAACGATATCCCTTGCCGCGCAATTCCGCTGCTTGCCGGGTCAGACCGGCTCCGGCGAAATGGGCGAAGTTGTTGTCAACCAGCTGGAACAATTCTTCTGCCGACTCAGCGACAATGACATTGAGCTTGACGCCCAGGGCTGCTGCAAAGCGTTGAGCCAGCTCGTATTCCAGCCCTTCGGGCACGCCGTCCCGACTTTCGAAATAGGTGGTGGGCGAGTTGAGAGTTACCCAGTGAAGCCGCCCCTCCTTTTTGAGAAGGTCGATCTGAGAGGGTTGTGTACAGGCTTGCAAGACGGTGAAGAGCACCAGCAGACCCGTAATCCGTATCGCAGACTTCATGACTACCTCGTTGAAACATCCCTGAAATACATGCGCATCCTGTACCACTATGCCTGAACCTAAACTGAGCGTCCCGACGGCGCAACCTAATCTTTGCAAAACAATTCAAAAAGTGAACCTGACCCGCCTTCAGATCCATTGTGGTTTGCCGTAACTGATTCGAGTATCATACGCGCTTGTTTTTCATCTGGCTGTGAGGCACCAAGGTACCATGCTGGAGCTCAGGGGCGCGCCTGCGCTGTCACCCTTTCGTCGTGATCTTCTACTCTCCCGGATTCAGAACGCCGTTCCCGATGTGACTGGCATCTACGCGGAATACATGCACTTCGTTGAGTTGAAAGAAGAACTCAGCGCAAACGATCTCAAAACGCTGAAGAAGCTGCTTCACTACGGTCCGGCCCAAAAGCCGGAAGCTCCCGAGGGTACGCTGTTTCTGGTGGTTCCAAGGCCGGGGACCATTTCACCCTGGTCCAGCAAGGCCACCGATATTGCCCGGAATTGCGGGTTGGGTGACATCGAGCGAATCGAGCGGGGCATTGCCTATTACGTTCAGTGTGATGAGACGCCGGATGCCGACGCGCGCGCCCGCATTGCGGCTGAATTGCACGACCGAATGACGCAGGCCGTTTTTCACGAGATGAATGCGGCCGAATTGCTGTTCTCACACGCTGAACCCAGACCCATGTCGATCATTGACATTCTGGAAGGGGGACGGAACGCACTGGTCAAGGCCAATGCGGAGCTGGGTCTGGCACTTGCCGAAGATGAAATTGATTATCTGGTGGAGGCTTTCACTCAGCTCGGGCGCAACCCGACTGACGTGGAACTGATGATGTTCGCGCAGGCGAACTCCGAACACTGCCGGCACAAGATATTCAACGCCACGTGGGAAATAGATGGTGAAGTCCAGCCGCACTCCCTGTTCGGGATGATTCGAAATACTTACGAGAAAGGCGGGGAAGGGGTGCTCTCCGCCTACAAGGATAATGCTGCCATCATTGAAGGGCCGTCAGGGGATCGCTTTTTTCCGGATCCGGTGACTCAGACATACACCTTCATCAATGAGCCGGTTCATATCTTGATGAAGGTCGAAACACACAATCACCCGACTGCAATATCGCCTCATCCCGGTGCTTCGACAGGCTCCGGGGGTGAAATACGCGATGAAGGTGCCACGGGTGTGGGCGGCAAGCCCAAGGCCGGGCTCACCGGGTTTACCGTATCGAACCTGCGCATTCCCGGGTACGAGCAGCCCTGGGAGGTGCCTTACGGCAAGCCCGATCGAATCGTCTCGGCCCTGGATATCATGCTCGAAGGGCCGATCGGGGGGGCCGCATTCAACAATGAGTTCGGTCGCCCGAATTTGTGTGGTTACTTCCGTACGTACGAGCAAAAGGCGCCCGGCGTCAACGGTGACGAGGTGCGGGGCTACCACAAGCCCATCATGATTGCCGGTGGCCTGGGCAATATCCGCCCCCAGCACGTGGAAAAGAAAGAGGTGCCCGTGGGGGCCAGGCTCATTGTGCTGGGTGGTCCGGCCATGCTCATCGGGCTTGGCGGGGGAGCTGCGTCGTCTGTGGACAGTGGCAGCAGTGACGAGAACCTGGATTTCGCATCTGTTCAGCGAGACAACCCTGAAATGGAACGTCGGTGCCAGGAAGTGATCGACCGTTGCTGGCAGCGAGGTGATGCCAACCCCATCCTCTTTATTCATGATGTCGGCGCTGGCGGACTTTCCAATGCGTTGCCCGAGCTGGTCAAGGATGCCGGCCGTGGCGGCACCTTCGAACTGCGTGATATTCCCAATGACGAGCCGGGCATGTCGCCCATGGAGATCTGGTGCAATGAATCCCAGGAGCGCTATGTACTGGCGGTAGCTGAAGAGGATCTCGCCGAATTCGATGCCCTGTGCCGCAGGGAACGTTGCCCGTATGCCGTTGTGGGTGAGGCCACCGAAACCATGCACCTTGAGCTGCGTGATGGTCACTTTGCCAACAAGCCCGTCGACCTGCCCATGCCGGTTCTGTTCGGCAAGCCGCCCAAGATGCACCGTAAATTCGAGCGTCAAACCTTCACCAAATCCATCTTTGACTCAACTGCCGTTGACCTGGACGAAGCGGTCAGAAGAGTTCTCAGGCTGCCGGCTGTGGGCTCGAAAAGCTTCCTGATCACGATCGGTGATCGCTCCATAACCGGACTGGTCGCGCGC
>RFIV01000324.1 GCA_003695085.1 Gammaproteobacteria bacterium | reverse complement strand
GTGCAAATCTTCGCACAGACATGCCCGCGAGCGCGTGCACCAGCTTCAACTGCAAATCACCACGCTGCGCTCTCGTTGCGATGGTTTGCGTGCGGGGCTGGAGAAAACAGAGCTGGCCATCGGGCGCATGAAAGGACAGATGGCAGCGCTGGAAGAGCAGCAGCAGGCACTGGATACACCTGGCGAGGACCTGCAAGAGGAGCTGGAGCGACTGCTTGATGTGCAGGCGCGGCAAGAGCAGGCACTCGAGACGGCACGCCGCAAGATGGAGGCTGTGCAGCACGCGTTGCGGGAACTGGAAGCGAAGCGCCATGAAAACGAACAGGTCATTCAGACACTGCGCAATCAGCTTGAGGAGCGGCGTCTCAATGTTCAGGCGCTGACGCTCCGGCGCAACCAGTTGCGTGAACAGCTGAACGAAAGCGGCTTTGATCTGCAGGCCGTGCTGGACACCCTGACCGAAGACGACCGGCCCGACAACATGGAAGAGGAACTGGCCCAGATCGCGACCCGTATCCAGCGCCTGGGCTCCATCAACCTCGCGGCGATCGAGGAATTCGAGCAGCAGCAGGAACGCAAGAAATACCTGGATGAGCAGGCCGCTGATCTGGAAGAGGCACTGGCCACCCTTGAGGAGGCCATCCGCAAGATCGACCGGGAAACACGCGCCCGGTTCAAGGAAACCTTTGACACGGTCAACGAAGGGCTGCAACGCCTCTTTCCGAAAGTGTTTGGCGGAGGCAGCGCCTACCTGGAGTTGACCGGAGATGACTTGCTGGAAACGGGTGTTGCGATCATGGCCCGGCCGCCAGGCAAGAAAAACAGCACCATTCACTTGTTGTCCGGGGGCGAAAAGGCGCTGACGGCCATCGCCCTTGTGTTTGCCATCTTCCAGCTCAACCCGGCGCCCTTCTGTATGCTTGATGAGGTGGATGCGCCACTGGATGATGCCAACGTGGGACGCTACGCGGCCATGGTCAAGGAAATGTCCGGGCAGGTGCAGTTCATCTACATCACCCACAACAAGCTGGCCATGGAGGCGGCGGATCAGCTGATGGGTGTGACCATGCATGAACCGGGTGTTTCCCGGCTGGTCGCCGTGGACGTGGATGAAGCGGTCGCGCTGGCCGCGTTGTAAAGCCCGGCGCTTTTGAATACTATCCCTGCTCAAGAACTCAACCATGCAAAGAGGCGGCGCTGAATGGACAGCAGTTTGCGCGAATGGCTGGTCATCATTGGTCTGATCATTATCGTGGCCGTAGTATTTGACGGCTGGCGGCGCGTGCGACGTGCGCGTCAGGACTCACTGGATATCGCCAAGGGAATGGGGGGAGAGGTATCCGGTGCGCCATTGGAAGATGAGGAATTCAACCCGGAGCTGCCCAACGGGGGGTACCGGATAGTCGGCAAGGCAGGCCCTCATGAAGGCAGCTCCGTCAGAGCGGACAACGAAACAGAGGCGGAGCAGGTGACATTGGCAGCTACCGGGGACCGGAATCTCCTGAACACTGCCCATGATGTTGATCAGGCCGGTTTGCATGCCCACCGCGACAGCGACAAGGGGCTTGAGACCCCGGCGGGGCTGAGTGCCACACCCGAAGACGTCGCGGTCGTTGAGGACGCGGCAGCGGCGCCGCATGAGGTCAAGCGCACCGAGGCGGGCGCAGCGGCGGGGGAAGCGCCGGTCAATGCCGAAGAGTTTCTCATGGTCAATGTTGTGGCCCGGACCGCAGACGGTTTTGCCGGCCCCGTTATCCGCGATGTGGCCGAGGCCTGTGGCATGACGCTGAACGCGCAGGGCCTGTATGTCCGTCACGAGCAGGATACCGGTGTGGGCCCCGTACAGTTCAGCATGGCCAATGCCAGTGAAAGTGGTCGTTTTGACGAGCTGGATCTGGACGAGACCCGAGTGCGGGGACTGATTTTCTTTGTCGGTCTGCCTGGCCCGGAAGACCCTCTCAAAGCCTTCGACTACATGCTTGAAATGGCTCGCTATCTGGCAGACAAGCTGGGTGGTGAGCTGCGTGACGAGCAGCACAGCGACATGACACAACAGACCATTGACTACTGTCGCCAGCGCATTCGCGACTATCTGAGGCGTCAGAAACTGGCGGGTGGCCGACACTGAGCATGAGCAGTGATGACAAGGCCCGCATCGAAACACTGCGGGCCGAGCTCCACGAGCACAACTACCGTTACTATGTGCTGGACGACCCGAGTATTCCGGACGCCGAATATGACCGGTTGATGGCAGAACTCCGGGCGCTGGAGGCTCGTCACCCGGAGTGGGTGACGCCGGACTCGCCCACCCAGCGTGTCGGCGGCGCGCCGCTGGAGGGGTTTGCCACGGTCGAGCATCGTATCCCGATGTTGTCGTTGGACAACGCCTTCGATGAGGCGGACGTAAACGCTTGGTACAAGCGTATCACAGACCGTCTTCAGACCCGAGATCCCCTCATTTTTGCCTGTGAACCCAAGCTCGATGGCATGGCCATCAGCCTGCGTTATGAGAACGGCGCCTTTGTCCGGGCGGCCACGCGAGGTGATGGGACGACAGGGGAAGATATCACTTCTAATGTGCGTACCATTCATGCCGTCCCCTTGCGCCTGAGGTCAGACCGGCCACCCGCCGTGCTGGAAGTACGGGGTGAGATCATCATGCCCAGAGCAGCTTTCGAGGCGCTCAATGAACGGGCGCGTGCACGGGGCGAGAAGGTGTTCGTCAACCCACGCAATGCCGCGGCGGGCAGTCTGCGTCAGCTGGACCCCCGTGTTGCCGCCGAACGCAAGCTGGATGTGTACGTTTACGCACTGGGTGAGGTCGAGGGATGGACGGTGCCGGACACCCACTTCGATACCTTGCAGGCACTGGGCGAGCTGGGTTTTCGTATCAACCCCCACATCAGGCGTGAAGAGGGGGTTCAGGGCTGCCTGGACTACTACCGTGAGATGGGCGAGCTGCGCGACCAGCTTCCCTATGACATTGATGGGGTGGTCTACAAGGTCGATCGCTTTGACCTTCAACAGAAACTGGGCTTCGTCTCCCGCGCGCCCCGCTGGGCCATTGCCCACAAGTTCCCGGCCCAGGAAGAGCTGACCGTACTCGAAGACGTCGATTTTCAGGTCGGTCGCACGGGCAAGATCACCCCTGTGGCGCGCCTCAGGCCGGTATTTGTAGGAGGGGTAACCGTTTCCAATGCGACCCTGCACAACATGGATGAAATCCGCCGGCTCGATGTGCGCATCGGGGATACAGTCATTGTCCGGCGTGCAGGAGATGTGATTCCCCAGGTTGTCAGTGTAGTGAAGGAACGGCGACCGGCAGATGCGCGCATCATTCGGATGCCTGAGCACTGTCCGGAATGTGGTTCTGACATCATTCAGCTTGAGGGTGAAGCGGATGCCCGCTGCAGTGGCGGGCTGTTCTGCCCGGCGCAAAGAAAGGAGGCCATCAAGCACTTTGCTTCGCGCAAGGCCATGGATATTGAAGGGCTGGGCGACAAGCTGATCGAAACGCTGGTCGACAAGGGACTGGTGGAGACGGCGGCGGACCTGTACGCGCTGAAATTCGAGCAGCTTGTATCGCTGGAACGCATGGGGCCCAAAAGTGCGCAGAATATTCTGGATGCCATCGTTGCTTCCCGTGAAACGACACTGCCCCGTTTCATTTATGCGCTGGGGATCCGGGAAGTGGGTGAAGCGACAGCACGGGCACTTGCGGAGCATTTTCGTACGCTCGACGCCATTGAAACTGCGGATCGGGACGCCCTCATGCAGGTGCCGGATGTGGGACCGGTGGTGGCGGGGCATGTGGAAAGCTTCTTCCGCCAGCCTCATAACCGTGAAATCCTCGACAAGCTGCTTGACGCCGGGATTCACTGGCCGGACATCGAGGTAGCTGAACCCGTTGCAGAGTCGCCCTTCCTCGGCAAGACGGTGGTGTTGACCGGGAGCCTCAGCCAGCTGACGCGGGACCAGGCCAGGTCACTGCTGCAACAGGCGGGTGCCAAGGTGACTGGCAGCGTGTCCGCCAAGACAGACCTGGTCGTGGCCGGCGAGAAAGCCGGATCCAAGCTGGCAAAAGCCGAGCAGCTGGGCATCCCCGTCATGGATGAAAATACCTTTATCGATCAGATCCGTGAGGCAGGTCTCGCGCTTCCCGGCACCTGAGTCCGATTCTGTGAAGTGGCCGCTATTTATCCGGCGGCCTTCCGGTTACAAATAGTCACAGACCCGAATTCAGGTATTCGAACAAGAAAGGACGTCGAATCTCCATGCTGAATCGCATTCTGCGCACCTGGCTACAGGTGCTCATTCCTGCCGTGACCCTGACTGCCTGCAACGTGCAGGAAACCCCCGTACCGGAGCTGCGTGTTCTCGGCGAGCCGCCTACTGAAGCTGTGCTGGGCGCAGAGTACTTTTACGAGTGGGCTGTCGATGGTGGCAAGGGTATCCCAAACTTCACGCTCACCAATGCACCACGCTGGTTGTCTGTCGAGTGGGTGGAGAACAAGTTTCGCCGAGGGATTGTCATGCGCGGCATTCCGGGCATTACTGGCGGTCGCGTGGGACGCTCTGATCTGACTCAGGATAATCAGGATACGCAGATTGTCCTCAGCGTCACGGATGGGGATCAGTTGGTCACCAAAACGTTTTCGATATCTGTGATCGGCAATACAGTACTTGGTGTAGGAGCCGAGGTTGACGAAGATACCGACATGGAGCGCCCCCAGGCGGCAGATGGTGACCCTCTTCCTGTTTGTGAGTCGGATGCAAGCGGTGATTGGTTGAGTGATGCCGGGGAACCGGTGGTCACGATCGATCCACAGAAAGAAACTTTGGCATACGGACTGGTCGAACTGAAAGCGCCACCGGTCGAGCCCGTTGTGTTGGCGTTTCAGACAGCGTCCGGGAATGCACAAACCGCAACGGCTGGAGTCGACTTTGTCGAGCGCTCCGGGTACCTGACGTTCAAGCCCGGCATGACTCAGTGTCTGGTGATGGCTGTAGTCCGAAAGGATCTCCTGGCAGAAGTTACGGAAGTATTTGCCTACGAAATAACACAGGTCATCGAGGGCCTGGCATCTACCGGCGAAGCAAACAGTTCCGGAAAGCCTGCAGTATCCATCTCAATTCTGGACGATGAACCACGTATTGTTTTCAAGAAGGCCGTCATGAGCGGAACGGAAGGGATGCAGCTGAAAATCGATGCCAGCCTTGATCGCCCTCCGGAAGAAAAGGTGGCTGCCTTTGTTTTTTTTGATGAAGCCGGATCTACGGCAACGCCATCCGACGATTTTACGATCGATGGCCTTGTGGATGATAGCGGCCTCCCTTCTGAACTGATTTTAGCTCCTGCGCCGTCACCTGCTCCGATAGGAGCTTTAGTATTCAATGCAGGAGAAACAGCGAAATCGTTTACGATCAACTTGCACCAGAATAATGATGCAGATAGTGACCAGGATGAAACGTTTACTCTGAGCTGGATGCCATGTCAGGGCAACCTGGATGGTTTGCGAGTGTGCGCAGCAGAGAAAGCGACCACATCATTGACCATATGGATCAATGAGTGGTTGAGCAGACTCCAGTTGAGCTGGACCGACGGAGGCGTGGTTGCGGATACCGCCGTGGACGACTGGGGGCGCGTGTATGTGGCGCGAAACTTCAAGCGGGGTAACGGACGTACGGGTGGGGAAGTGTTGATATTTGACCGTACCGGCACCTCTTCTCCTGTCCAGGTAATTCCCTTTGCCGGAGGCGATGACCGGTTCGATGCGAAGATCGGGGCCTTGCACCTGAAAACGCTCGGTGGAGCCAGTCAACCCCAGCAGGCTTTGTTTGTGGTGGGTTCTGCGAATGCGTATTTTACGTCTCTGCCCACTGGCAGTACGCCCTCTTTGGGTGGTTGGGATGCGGTGGCTGAGCGATATGATCGTGCGACCGTGACAACACCGCTCACTCTGGCCTGGCGAGTACAGTATGGGTCGGATCAGGATGATTTCGGTACAGGTGCCACGACCGATCTGAATAGCAATCTTTATGTGGTCGGATCCACGCGCGGTACCATGGAAGGGCGCACCAATCTCGGGGGGCAGGATGGCTTCATTCTGTACCTGACTCCAAGTGGTGCCTTCAATTATGCGTTAAATGTGGGCACGTCACTGGACGATCACATCGCTGCCGCCCAGCCGGACAACTCCAATGCCGTCGCTTTTGCGGGGTACTCCACCGGGGATCTGGACGATGGTCCGATCGGTGGAAGGGATGCGATCACCGGCTCCTACAACGTGGAAGGGCGGGTGGTTCGTCTCGATCAGTTCGGCTCGGTCGTGAATGATGAGCTGCTGGCGATGACTCGTCTGAGCAATGGCTATGTCACGGCAGGCTATACCCAGGGCTCCATGTTCGAGGGCAAGGTGGGCAGTGGTGGTGAGGATATCGTGCTCGCGTACCACAAGACGACCTCTTTCCCGAACAAGATTGTTCAGCTGGGAACTTCAGGCAACGACCGGGGGTTGACGGCCGGCAGTATCGACCTGGAAGCCTATGTGGGCGGTGAAACAGGCGGGGCGCTGGTTAGCGGCACATCTCTGTCAGGTGCCAAGGACGGGTGGTATGCCCGCTATACCGCCGATCCG
>RFIV01000323.1 GCA_003695085.1 Gammaproteobacteria bacterium | reverse complement strand
TCTTGGTCAGAATATGACTGGTAAAGGACTGGCGATGCTTGAAGCCGTTGGCGGTTTTCTTGAACCGCTTGGCAGCGCCTCGCTTGGTTTTCATTTTGGGCATGATAAACAACTCCGCATTCGTTTTAATGTTGATTGCCGAAAGGCAATTACTTTTTCTTGGGGGCCAGAATCATCACCATCTGCCGACCTTCCATCTTCGGCCGTTGCTCGACATTTGCCAGTTCCTCCAGCTCACTTTCGATTCGCTGAAGAAGCTTCATGCCAAGCTCCTGGTGAGCCATCTCGCGGCCACGGAACCGTATGGTTACCTTGCCTTTGTCCCCGTTTTCAAGGAAACGTATCAGGTTGCGTAGTTTGACCTGATAATCCCCTTCATCCGTCCCTGGCCTGAACTTGACTTCTTTGACCTGGATTTGCTTCTGCTTCTTGCGTGCGGCAGCCTTGGCTTTCTTTTCCTCGAAGATCTTCTTTCCGTAATCCATTATCTTGCAGACAATGGGATCACCGTCAGCGATCTGTACGAGATCCAGCCCTTCATCCTGAGCGCGCTCCAGCGCTTCTCTGAATGGCACAATTCCCACCTGACTGCCATCTGAACCAATCAGGCGCACTTCACGTGCGACGATATTATCATTTATTTTCGGACGCTCGGGACGGCCCTGCCGATTGTTACGCTTAATGTTTGCTTCTCCGTGTTAGTCCAGATCAACGACCTTTTCGGTCTATGGCGCCCTGCAACTCTTCAATCAGTGCATCAATGCTGATGCTTCCCCGATCCTCACCGGTCCGGGTACGCAGGGCAACCTGCCTGTTTTCGACTTCTTTGTCTCTCACCACAACGAGATATGGTACTTTGGACAAAGTGTGCTCGCGGATTTTAAAGCCGATCTTCTCATTTCTCAAGTCTGCAACCGCGCGAATGCCAAGGTTTTTAAGGGTTTCGCATAATTCCGTCGCATATTCGGCCTGACGATCGGTAATATTGAGGATCGCAACCTGTGTGGGCGCAAGCCAGACCGGGAACGCGCCTTCGTAATGTTCGATCAGAATTCCGATGAAGCGTTCGAAGGATCCGAGAATGGCCCGATGCAGCATGACCGGCGTTCTTCGGCTCTGGTCGTCAGCCACATATTCGGCGCCCAGCCGACCCGGCATACTGAAGTCGACCTGGATGGTGCCGCACTGCCACAGTCGGCCCAGGCAATCCTTGAGGCTGAACTCGATCTTGGGGCCATAGAAAGCCCCTTCGCCGGGCAGCTCTTCCCAGGGCAGCGACTTCGCGTCCAGCGCGTCTGCCAGAGCTTTCTCCGCCTTGTCCCAGATCTCATCCGATCCGACACGCTTCTCAGGCCGGGTAGACAGCTTGTAAATGATCTCGTTAAAACCGAAATCGGCATACACTTCGTGCAGGAAGTCGATGAAGCGCGACACCTCGTCCTGAATCTGGTCTTCCGTACAGAAGATATGCGCATCATCCTGCACGAATCCCCGCACGCGCATCAGGCCATGCAGGGCACCGGATGGCTCATTACGGTGGCAGGAGCCGAATTCGGCCAGCCTCAACGGCAACTCGCGGTAACTGCGCAGTCCCTGATTGAAAACCTGCACGTGACAGGGGCAGTTCATGGGTTTGATGGCGAAGTCGCGCTCCTCGGAGTGCGTGGTGAACATCTCCTCCTTGAACTTGTCCCAATGGCCTGATTTCTCCCAAAGGGTACGCTCAACCACTTGGGGGGTCTTGATTTCCTTGTAGCCATGGCGGTCAAGCTGGGTGCGCATATACTGCTCCAGCTGCTGGTAAATGGTCCAGCCATTCGGGTGCCAGAACACCATGCCGGGCGCCTCTTCCTGCATGTGGAACAGGTCGAGCTTCTTGGCGAGTTTGCGGTGATCCCGCTTTTCTGCTTCCTCAATGCGCTTGAGGTAGGCCTTGAGATCCTTCTTGTTGCCCCATGCTGTGCCGTAAATGCGCTGAAGCTGCTCATTGTTGGCATCGCCCCGCCAGTAGGCACCGGCAACTTTTGTGAGCTTGAACGCCTTGATCTTGCCCGTGCTGGGAACATGGGGGCCGCGGCACAGGTCAACAAAGTCGCCCTGGCGATAGAACGAAAGTTCTTCGTCACCGGGAATATCTTCGATGATCCGAACCTTGAATTCTTCTCCCATCTCCCGGAACAGGGCCTTGGCCTCGTCCCTGCCCAAGACGGAGCGCTGCACCGGGATATCGGCCTTGGCCAACTCCTGCATGCGCTTTTCAATTTTTTCGAGGTCTTCGGGTGTGAACGCACGATGGAACTTGAAATCGTAATAGAAGCCGTCCTCTATCACCGGACCGATTGTGACCTGGGCTTCAGGAAACAGCTCCTTGACGGCCATGGCCAGCAGGTGAGCACATGAATGACGGATAATCTCCACGCCCTCGTCATCCCGCTCGGTGATGATGGCCAGCGTGACGTCCCGGTCGATGACGTAGGAAGTATCAACGAGCTGACCATCCACTTTGCCTGCCAGAGCGGCTTTCGCCAGCCCCGGGCCGATGGAGGCGGCAACCTCTTCTACGGATACAGGGTTTTCGAATGTACGCTGGCTCCCGTCTGGGAGAGTTACCACTGGCATGTTCTGCAAGTTCCCGATTATATGGTTGGTTCAATGGACACAAGACGTGCGATTCTATCAGGAAGGCGCAAGGTGGCAAAGGCCGGTTTCAACGAATCCAACCCTTTTCACGGTAGTATTTTTCGGCCCCGGGGTGAAGCGGAGCGGTCAGCCCGTCCCGGATCATGGATTCCGGCTTCAGGTCAGCCAACGCCGGATGAAGGCGACGAAACAGATCCAGGTTCTCGAAAACGGCCTTTACCAGCGCGTAGACCACCTCGTCCGGGACATTTTCCCGTGTGATGAAGGTCGCGGCGACACCAAACGTCCATACACTGTCAGGCGTATGGCGATAGATCCCTCCGGGAATCATGGTCTTGCGGTAATACGGATGATTGGCGATCAGCTTGTTGATCGCCTTTCCCCGCAGTGGCAGGATAACGCTGTCACAGAGGGTGGTCGCCTCCTTGACAGCCCCGGATGGGTGTCCCACGACGTAGAGCATCACATCGATCTTGCCGGCACAGAGCATTCGCGGCTGATCAGAAGCCTTGTACTCCAGCGCCTCGGCAAAGTCGGACATTTTCCAGCCATAGGCTTCCATCAGAGCTTCAAGCGTTGCACGTTGACCGGTGCCGTCCCCGCCCACGTTCACGCGTTTGCCGCGAATATCATCAAAACTCTCAATGCCGCTGCCTTTTCGGGCAAGCACTGTGAAAGCTTCCGGATGCAGGGCAAAGACCGAACGAATGGCCTTGTTGGGACCAACGTCCTTGAAGGTATCCGAGCCAAAGAACGCGTGGTACTGCCGATCCGATTGCACGATGGCGAAGTCCACGAGTTCCTTGCGCAAGGCTTCGAGATTGAACGTTGAGCCATCTGTACTTTCCAGCGAGCAGCGAAACCCAAGCTCGCTGGCATTGCGGTTGACCATCCGGCAGATGGCGCCTCCCGCCGGAAAATAGACGCCTGTCTCATTGCCGGTCGCAATGGTGACATGGCGGAAGGGCTTGTCAGACTGAGCCGCGGCGAGCGGCGCGATGACCAGTCCCAGACAGACGATGAAGATGGATCTGATGCGTCTGATCATCGCGGGACTCCTCAGGCTGCCGCAGCTTGCGCACGTGCGCGCATTTTTTCAGGGTTCAGCAGTATGCGCGCGAGCGCCGGCAGCAGCCACAACGCGCCCACCATGTTCCAAAGGAACATGAAGGTCAGCAGAAGGCCCATGTCCGCCTGGAACTTGATCGGGCTGAAGATCCATGTTCCTACACCCAATGCAAGCGTCAGACCGGTAAAGGCGACTGCCTTGCCGGTTGAGCGCAGTGTTTCGAAATAGGCATCCTGCAGGTTCAGCCCCTCGAGGATCATCTTCTCGAACTTGGTGTAGATATAGATACCATAGTCCACCCCGATACCGACACCCAGCGCAATGACCGGCAGTGTCGCCACCTTGACCCCGATTCCCATCTTGGTCATCAGGGCTTCACACAGCACGGATGTCAGGCCCAGCGGAACAACAATGCACAGCACGGCCCGAATGGAGCGGAAGGTGATGAAACACAGGATGGAGACGACTGCGTAAACAAAAGCCAGCATCATATCCTTGGCCTTTGAAATGACCTGGTTGGTGGCCGCCTCGACCCCCCCGTTGCCTGCGGCCAGCAGGAACCGGACGTTGTCGACACCCGCCTCAGCCGAGAACTTTTCAACCACATCTACAACCCGCTGCAGCGTCTGCGCCTTGTGATCTTCGAGGAAGGCCAGAACCGGTGTCATGGAGCAGTCGGTGTTGATCAGGCCGGAAGGTGCTGACCGGATGGTGGAGTTGATAAAGCTTTCGTTACGAGACAACTCCATCCACTTGAAATTGCCTTCGTTAAGTGCCTTGGTCACGATTTTGGAGAATGTCACAACCGAGCCGGTGGATTCCACTCCGGGCGTATTCTCAAGCTCCCACTGAAGCCGGTCGATGGCGTCCATCGCCGCGTACTTTGTACAGGCTTCCGGTTCGGTTTCTACCATGACAACGAGGATATCCGAGCTGGTGCTGTAATTGCTGATGATGAAGTCGTTGTCCAGGTTGTATCGCGAATCCGGACGCAGTTCGGGTGCGCCTTTGTCAAGGTCACCGATCTGCAACCCCTGCTTGTAATAGAAGCCCAGGGCACCGCCGAGCACGGCAATCATGATGGAAATGGGGGCCACTGACGGGTGCGCAAAGTAGGACATGAGCTTCCACTTGCGATCTGTCTTGCCGTCATGCTTCTGTACATGTGCGACGCCACCCTTGCTGATACCCACATAGGACATGATGACCGGGTGAAGCACGAGGTTGGTGACAATAATGACGCCCACACCGATACCGGCAGCAACGGCCAGATCCTTGATTACGTCGATCTTGATGAATAGTAGTGTCAGGAAGCCGATGGCGTCAGACACCAGCGCCAGCATGCCGGCGATGTACAGCGCACGGAAGGCCAGCCTCGCAGACGTCATGGCATCGAAGCCCTTGGCGGTTTCCAGCGCCATGGCATTGACTATCTGCACGCCGTGGGAAATACCGATGGCGAAAACAAGGAAGGGTACCAGCACGGAGTATGGATCAAGGCCGTAACCCAGCAACCGAAGAATACCCAGCTGCCAGACGACCGCGACTACCGAGGCCAGAACAGGCGTCAGCGTGCCGGCCCAGCAACGCGAATACAGGAACAGGAAGACGGTGGTCAGGCCCAGGGTGATGGCCGCAAACATGGCGATGGACCCGATACCCTCAATCAAGTCACCCACCTTCTTGGCAAAACCGGTGATATGGATCTCGATATTCGGATATTTGTCTTGATAGGTGCTGCGGATCTGCTCCAGTCCCTTGGAAAGTTCGGCGTAGTTCAGCGGCTTGCCGGTTTCCGGGTCTACTTCGAGCAGCGGTGCTTCAATAATGGTGGACTTGAAGTTGTCGGCAATCAGACGTCCGATCTGTCCCGAGCGGAGAATGTTCTGCCGCAGTTGGTCAAGGCTGTCATCAGACCCGTCATAGCCGTCCGGGATAACGGTTCCCCCCTGAAAGCCTTCTTCGGTGACCTCTACCCAGCGTACGTTGGGTGTCCACAAGCTCTTGACCCGTGACCGGTCAACGCCCGTGAGGTAGAACACCTCGTCGTTGAGCTCCTTGAGTATGGCCATGTACTCGTCATCAAAGATGTCTCCTTCCTTGACGGCGACGGCAATACGCACCGCATTGCCCAGATTCTCGAGGTCTGCCCGATACTTGAGCATGTTCTGGATATAAGGGTGCTCAAGCGGGATCAGTCGCTCAAAACTGGCATCAGGCTTGATCTTCGACATGTGATAACCGAGGAATACGGTCATCAGCAGGAAAAAGACCAATATGATGGGCCGGTTATTGAAAATGAGGCGCTCCAGGAAGGGCTCGGCCTTGGGAGTCAGGAGATAGTGTTCGCCTTTTTCGTGCAATGGATCTGACATTCAGTCAACCTCTGAAACGTTTGATACTTTTCCGCAACGTTGCATGCATGGCGAGCATCAAAGCTTGCTCAAGCCACGCAGTACGCGAATACCTTTTTCGCCAACCAGAACCAGTCGGTCACCCTGGAGGTAAAGCCCGGACAGCAACCCGTCCCGGTCTTCCCGGGTATACACCCTGAAGGTCTTGCCAAAGTCCCGGCTCAGTGCCCAAATGCCGGCGTTCGCCAAAGCCAGCACCTGACCCTGGCCGTCTGCCGTCAGGCTGTTGACCGTCTGGTCAGAGTCAAAGCTCACGCGCTCCCAGGTTTGCCCCAGATCTTCACTTCTGAAGATGTGGCCACGCAGTCCGCCTACCAGAACCTCATTGACATTGCCGGTACCGGATACCGCAAACAGAGAACCTGAATAGGGACTTTCAAGCATTTCCCAGGTTTGTCCCTCGTCCGAAGACATGAAAATTTGCCCGGCCTCTCCGACAATGAACAGGCCCCCTCCCCGCTCCTCTGCAATGGCATTGAGGTGGAAGCGTTCGGGATTATCTAGTCTCGGCGCAGCATTTTCCCAGGTCTGTCCGCCGTCCCGCGTTTCGAAAAAGTATCCATAGGCACCGACTGCCAGACCATGGCGTGCATCCTTGAACCAAATGTCGAGGAGCGGCTTGGATGGGCCGGTTTCAGCGTCGATTTCTGCGTCCTCCAGAGCAAACTGCGCGTCTTCAAGTTCGTACTGAAGCTCTTCCTTCGCTTCTTCAGAAGCAGCATCGAAGCGTGCCTGAATCTCATCCAGATGCGCCTGCGCCTGCGCAATCACCATCTGGTTGGCCTGATTGCCATCAAACTGCTTGATCCAGGTTTCCCCTCCGTCCGTTGTATGGAGGATGAGCCCGCCATGCCCGGTCGCCCACCCCAACCGGCCGTCCACAAAGTAGACTGAGGTCAGCAGGACGGATACGGGTACTTTGGCCTGTACCCAGGTCTTGCCCTGGTCATCCGAGTAGACGACATGACCCCTTTGACCCACGGCAACAAGGCGGCTGCCCGCCCTGGCCACATCGGTCAGGAGGGTCGAAGTTGCCTTGAGTGACGGGCGGGATGGCGTATCCAGCACATCCGTCAGGGCCAGAGCCGGAAGCGAAATGCTCATACAACACGCGACCACCACGCTCTTGAGCAACGGTGAAATGCGAGACAGCTTGGTCAAGGTTGGATTCATTGGTTTAACGGTCTCCAAAACAAGTCTGGGCCACATGCCTGTGAGCATGTGGCCGGTATGTTTTCAGTGTAGCTTATCGGACACCACGGCGGCGCAATGATTGCGGACTGAAGTACCGGCGGGATGGTACCTTCTCGCTGAAGATCCGGGTATTGCGCTCTTCGCTGTCCATTCCCTGTACGTGATAACGTCGCGCCTGAAGATCATAGAACACTTCCATGGCCGTCCACTGAACCGGCACTTCATAGTAGTTCTTGATCATCGCCATGCTCACCCGCCACAGATCGCCGCGGCTGTCATACTGGTCGACATAAGCAATCTGCCAGCTGTCCTCGTCGATATAGAACACGCGTTTCTTGTAGATATGCCGCTTGCCCTTCTTCAGGTTCGCCTCGACGACATGCACGCGATGCTTTTCAAAGCGCGTGAGATCCGGGTTGATATGGGATGCACCCAGGATATCGTCATATTTCACACCCGCCTGAGCAATCTTGTAGTTGTTGTACGGAATGTAGATTTCGCGGACGCCCTTGTAGCTCCAGTTGTAGCGGTCCGGCGCGCCGTTGTACATGTCCGTGTCATCAGCGGTGCGAAGGTTGTCTGCTGCAGCGATGGGCGAATCGTACGCGAGGTTGGGTGCTCGGCGTACCCGACGCTGGCCGGCGTTGTATCCCCAGGCCTTGCGCGGTTCCTTCACCTGATCCAGGGTTTCGTGCGCCAGCACGGCACCGCCAGCGAGGCGCGGCGGGGAAATCGTGAAGGACAGGTAGTAGAACAGAATGTTTTTCAGTTTCTTGGCGTTACCCTTGGGATTGTAGTAGTTGAAGAATACTTCCTGCTGAGATTTCACCAGTGTGTAATCGCCATTGCGTGAAACCGTCGCCTCAACAGTCCGCCGCTTGACAAAGACACCACGCCAGCGAGTAATGTGGTTCCAGATAGCTTGCAGCGCCTTTTCTTCATTCGTCCCGTGCAGTATGGGGAACGGAATTCCTCCATAAGCCTTTTGAATACCATTGCCACCCTTGGCAAGGCGCGCAGTCGTGGCGTTTTTGAAGGTGTTCTTGTACACCCAGTCCGGAGCTGATGTGGTCCGTCGGGACGGGTACACCGGCACACGGAATGTGGTCGGGTACGTTTCGAACATCTTGATCAGACCGGGTGTCATGTACTCGCGGTGGTCGTCCAGATTCTGAGCCGTGACAACGACCAGAGGCTTGTCATCCGGAAAGGGATCCGGGTGATGCTGGCCCTCGCGCTTGTAGGTCTTCGGGGGCTCGGTGATACCTCCGGTCCAGTCCGGAATGTCGGACCCGTTCCCCTTGCGCACGCCGCCCAGCGGCATGAGTTCTGATTTGAGCCGCTCCGCTTCGGCCTTGGAGACAGCGGCCTGAGACGTGGCAGGTGTGATGCTGAACGCCAGCGCGGACGCCAGCAGTGTGCTGAGTACGTAATTTTTCTTCTTCATTTGTGTTCCTGTCTGTAAGGGTTGCCGAGAGGGCGCGATCCGCTCGCGGCGGTCGCCGGGCCATCCTTGTGCCGGATTATTCTGCCGGTTTTATAACAGGTTAGCCCAGCCTTGCAAAATGTCTATCAACCCAAAGTGCGATTTGGGGCTTCCTGAAGCGATTTTGTCACAATTTCGTACACATCCCGGGATAAGCCGGGGTGTTGTCGAATGAGCGCCAGTTCTTTCACCATTTCCTGCGAATACGGTTGTGTATATTTTGCCCACTGGGTGAGCGGCGTAATGATGCGGGCGGCAACCTGCGGATTGATCGTGTCGAGCCTCACGACCCATTTTCTCAGCCACCTGTAGCCCTCCCCGTTCACCTGATGGAAGTGTTTCCAGTTCGCCGCACCAAAGCGTCCTACGACTGCCCGTACCGAGTTTGGATGTGTCTCACTGAACGGAGGGTGAAGCGTCAGTGACTGAACCTTGTCCAGATCTGCCCAACACGGCTCGGAGGCCTGCGCACTCATCCAGAGTTCCATGACCTGCAAATCACCTGACCATTTTTCACGGAATCTATCAACCGCATGCTGCACTTCCGGGCGATGACCTGCCAGGAGCATGGCCTTCAGCGCACCAAGCTCCGATGACATGGTTGCGGCAGATTGCATTTGTTCACGTGCACGCTCGATCCCTGTTTCAGGATCCGCCCGGACGATCCACCTCAGGCAGGTATTTCGCAGCGCGCGACCGGCAAATCCTTCGCTCGTGAGTGTTTCGGGCACATTGGACAACGTGTTGAATACCGCCTCGAAGTCCCCCTTGAGCGTTTTGGCCAGCCGGTCTTCAACATGCCCGATGGACGCGAGCAGCTGCTGGATGTCACAGGGCACCCATTGATCACGCAGCCAGGAGACGGATGGCAGCTGAAGCAGTCGCGCTGTCAGTGCCGGATCTTCCTCAGCGCGCTTCAGGCAGCCCCTGAAGGCTTCCCCAAGAGTCTGCAGCAGCGGCTCGGTATCCCCGGACCGGACAAGTATGGCGCTGATCGTCTGCTGTGCGAGTGTCTGCATGGCATCCCAGCGATTGAATCCATCCGTATCGTGTTCGATCAGCACCCGCAACTGTTCGGGCGTCCAGTCATAATCAAGCCGAATCGGCGCCGTAAATCCCCTGTTGAGCGATGGAATCGGTCGCTCCTTCATGCCCTTGAAGGTGAAGGTGTGTTCCGCCTGGGTCAGCTCGATCTGGATGTCAGGATCCCCTGCTTCCGTCACGGGTAGCGAGCGTCCCGAGCGGTCAAAAAGTGCAATCCCGAAGGGAATATGAAAAGGTTCCTTGGCGGGTTGTCCGGGAGTTGGGGGGCAGCTCTGCCTGAGGTTCAGCGTGTACGCCCCTTTTTCCGCGTTCCAGTTGTCGGTCACTTCAACGAGAGGCGTGCCGGCCTGAGTGTACCAGCGCTTGAACTGGCTCAGATCCCTGCCGGAGACTTCTTCCATAACGGAAACGAAGTCATCTGTTGTCACGGCCTGCCCGTCAAATCGCTCAAAGTACAGATCCGCTCCCTTTCTGAACAGGTCATCGCCGAGCAGCACATTGATCATGCGCACGACTTCGGCGCCCTTTTCATAGACGGTCAGCGTGTAAAAGTTCGAAATTTCAATGTAACTGTCCGGCCGGACCGGGTGCGCCATGGGGCCACTGTCTTCCGCGAACTGTGCGCTGCGCAGCAGGTTGACATCGTCAATTCGCTTGACCGTGGCAGAGTGCATATCGGCTGTGAAACAGGCGTCACGGTATACGGTAAAGCCTTCCTTGAGACTGAGCTGAAACCAATCCCTGCACGTTACACGGTTCCCAGACCAGTTGTGAAAGTACTCATGAGCGACAATGGCTTCAATCCGTTCAAAACCTTCGTCGGGGGTGGCGTCCTGACGGGCGAGCACGCAGGAGGAATTGAAAATGTTGAGCCCCTTGTTTTCCATGGCCCCCATATTGAAGTCATCCACGGCGACGATATTGAACAGGTCCAGGTCATACTCGCGCCCGTACTTTTCCTCATCCCACTTCATCGCGCGCTTGAGGGCTCCCATGGCATAGTCGCACTTGTCGAGATTATGGGGCTCGACGTAAATGTTCAGACGCACATTTCGCCCGGAACAGGTCGTGAACGAATCGGATACAGCCTCCAGCTTGCCTGCAACCAGGGCAAAGAGATAACTGGGTTTGGGATAGGGGTCATGCCAGACCGCCGCGTGCCTGCCTTCAGGCAGGGATTCGTGCTTTTCAGGATTGCCGTTGGACAGCAGCACCGGGCAGGAGGCTTCGTCGGCTTCGATAAGAGTAGGGAAAACAGGCAGGACATCGGGCCTGGCAGGGAAAAAGGTGATGCGGCGGAACCCTTCAGCTTCACACTGGGTGCAGAACATGCCTCCGGACCGATACAGGCCTTCCAGGCGGGTGTTATCCTGAGGGCGAATGCGGCAGGTTGTCTGAAGCGTAAAGCTGTCGGGCACATTGCGAACGATCAGTGCATCCGATGTTTGCTGGTACTGTTCAGGTCGCAGCGGCTCTCCATCAAGAGCGATACGCGTAAGCTCGAGCTCTTCCCCGTCCAGCGTCAAGTCAGGCTCGAGAACCTCCGCTTTCGGGTTGCGGCGGACCGTCAGCGTTGCAGTTACATCTGCGTGAGTATCGTGCAAGCTCACGTTCAGGTGGGTTTCCGGCACCAGAAAAGCAGGCGGCCGGTAATCCTTGAGGTATATGGTTCTGGGCTGAGCATCTTTCATGAGTGGTCCCCTTCGGGTGCCGACAACTCAAAGTCGACTTCGTAACCCGTGTGTTTGCGAATATTGAGGCAACCGGTATCCAGTATCAGGTACTGCCCCTTGATTCCCATCAGCATCCCCTCGAATTCAGGCGACTTGTCAAAGCTCAGGGTTCTGACCTTTTCAGGGTAACGTTGTACCGGATAACCAAACCGGTGTTCGGTGTCAGGTGCTTCTTCCCATGCCGGCAAGCTGTTGGCGTTTTCATTCAGGTGCGCGAGCGCCCGGGCACGTGCCGCCTGCAGGTCTGCCGGTGTGGCGTCTCCCTTGAGCAACGCCTGCCAGCTTGTACGGTCACGAAAAAGATCCCGCAAGCGGTCTTCAATCAGGCCCGCATGGTGGCGCTCAGCGACACGAACCAATTCGATGGCTTGCGTGGCGCCCTGATCCAGCCAGCGAACAGGAATCTGAGTGGTGCGTGTAATCCCGACTTTCAGGCCTGAACTGTTGGCCAGATAGACACTGTGAGAAGTCATGCAGTGTGTGGCCGCCCAGTCGGGTTCACGGCAGGTGCCTGATGCGAAGTGACAGTGTTCCGGGGCCATGATGCACCGGTCACAGGCTGCCAGCCGCGTGAAGCAGCGATAGCAGTGCCCCTGAGCGAAGCTCTTGCGCGTAGGCTTGTGGCAGTGTGTACAGCGTATGGTGCCGCTCCAGCGTGCACGCAGTGTTCCGCCGACATAGTCATTGAGATCGACTGTCTGATCGCCGGCTACCAGTGCATAGCGCGATGGGACGCCTGCCTGAACCGACATCTTGACGAGCGCTCCTGACACTCTCACGCATCGTCTCCCGGCGACCACTCCCCCATTCCTTTCTGGTCTGTTGTCTTGCCTGAGCAGGGTGTGGGTTTCGACCGGTCGATGTAGCCCGTTCGATGGGTTTCTTCAACACCGTGAGCATGTTCATACAACAGGATGGCCTCCATGCAATGCGCTTTCTGGGCGTCCGTGAGCCGCGTGCCATCCGGCCACTTGCTCAGTTCCAGGGCCCGTCGCAGATTCTGGTAAATCTCGGGCGTCATGTTTTCAATCAGTTTGGAAAAATCTTGATTCATGGTTGACTCTGCAAATGCTAATCATTATCATTCGAGTTGTGTGTTTGATCCCACACAATCTCTCATCAGGGTACTTCACAGCTATTCGGGGCCTTTGGCCCCTTTTTTTTCTCTGACCGCCCAGCCAAGAACGACGCCGGCCAGCAGCCCCGAGAAGTGCGCAGTATCCGCCATGTTGAGCCCCATGGCATCTGTGAGCCCGACCGCCCCTGCCAGCGCAAAGATGATGGAGAAATATATCATTGCGGGCGGAATTCTGGCAAAGAGGTCCGCTTTGGCACTCGTGCGAAGTACCCAGACCATCCCGAGCAGGCCGTAATTGACGCCGGAGAATCCACCAAAGCTGAATGGACCGGCCAGCGCCTGAGCAAGGTTGGAGAGCAAGGCGAGCATCACGCAGCTTGCCACGAAACGCACCGGGCCCAGAGCGCGCTCCAGTGGGCCGCCCAAAACGTAGAGGGCGATGAGATTCATCGCCAGATGGCTGGAAGAGAAGTGAATCAGTGCGGGCGACAGCAGATTGAACAAACGGCCTGACCGAAGGAGCTCTGACAGGGCATCCAGCCGCTGATCCAGTTCAAGATCGGGCCACCAACGCGGATCCACGATCATCCAGGCCGAAATGTCGGAAAACCCCAGGCTCAGCCAGATGTGTATCAATACAAGCGCAGCAATCAGAAAAAATGTGGCGGGATAGACGCCCTGAATCAACGTGCCAGACGAAGGTGGGTGCCCTCCTCCGGGCTGTTGAGCCGGGTTTTCGTCGGCGCCGGCAGACAGCGACCGGTCGATGAACAGCTGAGCCTGTGCTGCATAGTGCTCGGGGACGCCCGTCAGAAACAGCTTATATCCCTCCGGCGAATCGATGACACGCACATCCAGGCCAGCTGCGCGCAGTTGGCGCAGCACGCTGGGTGAAGGAGGCATATCGATCGCCCGGACCCACCCCCCGCGAGTCGGGTGCCATTCAGTCAAAACGCTTCGGCTCCACGTCGACCCAGACAAACTTGTCCGCGCTCAGGGCTGTCTCGCCGTCAAACCGGTATGCGACCAGCGAGCCGTACTTCACTGCGCTGTAGTCAAGGCAGGCCACATTGGGCCGCAGCAACTCGGGCCGGCCGCTCAACCAGTAGTGTCCAACGAATACGGGGGGGGCTGACTCGGGGTAGCACAGCAACTTGCGACGCTCCTCAGCGGAAAGTTCCCGGCTCGCCAGTTCTCCCGGGAGAGCATCCGGCTGAAAGACCACGTCGGCGTACGTGCGCGGGTCCCGTGCCCAAAAACGGGTGCGAAAATGTTTTCTGATGTAACCATCCCCGCCCTTGATCGTCAGGCCATCGGGAAGCGGGAGGTCAGTCCCCCGCAGCAGGCGATCCATGACACGCCCCGCGAAGCTGCCGGGAACCGATGAGTCATGCAGGAAGTCCATGTCGATGGTCGCGCGACCGTAGCGGTTCTTGTACGCCTGAATCAGCTCATCGTCCCAGCAGGCGTGCACAACCCGAAAGCCCGGCATCTCCAGAAACAGTGGCAGGGAGAGAAACCAGTCCAGATGCGCCTGTAATTCCAGCGGGTGCTGCTCAAACTGCTTCAGCGTTTGTTCAATCGTGCGATTATGGCGTGCTGTGTGTTCGCGCAGGTAGGTATGCGGGCTGCCGGGTCTGGCCCGCGTACAGTAGCCCAGGGCATTGTATTCATGGTTTCCCATGACCATCTGGGCACTGCCGGCCTCTACCATATCCCGAACGATTCGCAGCGCTTCACGAATGCGCGGACCGCGGTCAATCACATCGCCTACAAAAATGGCCTGGCGATTTTGATGGCGATAGATGCCATTGATGGGTTCATAGCCCATTTTCTCGAGCAGTGCCTGCAGTGCATGCGCACAGCCGTGAACGTCTCCTATGATGTCATAGCCGCTGAAAACGGGGGACTGGCCGGCGTTCACGCATCGCCCCCCAGGGTGGCTGCCCATTTGAGCTTGTCACGACAGATTTCATAGAAATTGTGGGAGACCGGGTGAATCAGGCGAAGCTTGTGCGGCTTTTTGAAAATGGTCAGTACGTCACCCGGGGCAGCGGTAATCTGAGTCTGACCATCGCAGCTGATCTGCGGGTATATTTCGTTTGTTTCGCCAATGACGATCTTGATCTCGCTGTTGCCGTTCACAACAATTGGCCGGCTGCTGAGCGTGTGTGGAAACATGGGTACCAGCGCGATGGCATCAAGCGCCGGATGCATGATGGGCCCCCCGGCTGACAGCGCATAGGCGGTGCTCCCGGTTGGGGTGGCGACAATCAGACCGTCTGATTTCTGGCTGTACACAAACTGGCCTTCAATATACAGATCGAAGCCAATCATTCGGGTGCTCTTGCCGGGATGCAACACAATATCGTTCAGGCCACACCCATATCCTACCGGCGAACCATTACGCTTGACATAGGCATCCAGCAAAAAGCGTGACTCTTCTATGTATTTGCCTGACAGAACTTCCGCAACACGTTCTTCAAGCTCGTTGGGCGAGATGTCTGTCAGAAATCCAAGGTGCCCACGGTTGATCCCCAATACTGGCACGTTGTGTCCGGCCAGGACACGCGCTGCGCCCAACAGACTGCCGTCGCCGCCGACAACGATTACCAGGTCGCATACTTCGCCAAGCAGCCTCTTGCTGGCGACCTGCTGGCCATGCCCGGGCAGAACCTCCGCGGTGTCTTCTTCAATGATGATGTGATAGCCCTGCTGCGACAGCCAGGTGTTGAGCCGCCTGAGCGTCTCGACCACCAACACACTGCCTAGCCGGCCAATCAGGCCGATATTCTTGAACATATCCATGGGGCCACCTTGTTGAAAATCAGGCGCTAATGGTAGCGTGGAGCCTGAGTAAAGTGAATGAATCAGGCATTACTGAGATGTTTTGCACAGCGATCGTTCACTCCGGGCACAAAATCCGAGGGGGTGGAAATCGCTGTGACCGATTCTCCGCACAGAGAGCCATCGCTATTCTGGTGCATGCAGACAGGATGCTCGTAGTGTTCCAGCCATGCGCGGTAGAGCTCCTCTTCCACGAAACATTTCTCCGCAGCATACCCCTGAGGATTGGCAATATAGCGATCCACATCCTGAACCGGCAGGGTAATGTGGCCCGCACCGGGGTGGTAGACCACCAGCACGACGTCAAGCTCGGCAAGCTGCTGAAGTTTGTCCGCGCCCTCCCGGGAAGCGAGTTCCTCCTTGAGCTGTCGAACCTCTTCCCGCAGCTGTTCTTCCCGCTCTGTCCGGTAATACAGCTCCCGGTCCTTGCGCTCCAGCTGTTCCTTGACAATGGTCAGCTCAGCCGAGATGCGCTCCTGCATCTGGCGCGCGTCTTCATTGCTTAATGTCTTTTGAAGTTCATCTTGTAACGTATTGATTCTCTTTCTTTGTTTCGACAGCTCTTCCTGCAGATTGAGGAACTGCTCGTTCCGTTTTGCCAGTTTTTTCTGGAGCTGTTCGTTCAGTACGGTCTGTCTGGCCAGTGCCTGTTCCAGGTCCAGTACTTTCTGGCGAAAGCGCTTGCCCTCGATACTCAGCTTGCGGGCGGCCTCCTGCCTGACGGATTCCAACTCGGTTTCCAGTGTCCGGATGCGCAGGCGCTGGCTTTTGATCAGACGCGCGAGCTTCAGGCGCTTGCGCTCTTCGTCAGGCGTTACCGTTGCAATGGGCTGGACCGTCGGGATGCTTTCCGGCGCCAGTACCGGAATATTGTCCTCAACCGGGGCGTCACCGGCCGGCAGCACTGCGGATGCGTCTTCCGGGGGCTGATAATCGAAACCCAGCCGGTTTTTGGCCAGCGCCTCGGTGATGACATGAAACAGATTGCTATTGGGACGGACGTCCGGATCCCAGAGATCCTTTCGGTGCCAGTCAATGGCGCATTGAGACCGGCATGCCAATCTGATGGGGCCTGCACCCAGATCCGGTCCTGAGGCTGAAATCTGGGCAAACCGGCGCAGAGGCAGGTTCCATTCCGGGTCTGCCATGCCATTCTCGTCAAAATAGAGCGTAAAAAATACCAGGGCCGTCGGCCGCAGAGACGTGTCCATTTCAACGTAGACGACGTGCGCATCCGTATCCCGCCACTCGGCCATGGCGATCATGCCATCCAGAATGGCTTCAAACTCCGTAAAGCGCATTTGCTTGACCACCTTGCGGTCTTGTACGAACAAAATGGCCTGATAATCCCCGCGGGATTTCGCCATGCGCGTCCTCCTTGCGACAGTCTGCTGAAATCTTCCTGATCATAGCACACAAAAAAGCCCGGAGGTTGTCCCTCCGGGCCAGAGTGCGAACGTCTCCGGGTGAGCGAATCAGAGCTCTGCAGCGAGACGTGACCCCTGATTGATGGCACGCTTGGCATCCAGTTCTGCCGCCACGTCAGCACCCCCGATCAGATGCACCTTCATGCCTCTCTGTTCCAGGGGCTCCACGAGCTCGCGAAGTGGATCCTGACCCGCACAGATGATGACATTATCGACATCCAGCAGCTTGTCTTCACCGTTTACACGGATATGGAAGCCTTCGTCACTGATACGCACATACTCACAGCCGCCCATCATCTGAACGCCCTTCATCTTCAGTGAGGCTCGATGAATCCAGCCCGTTGTCTTGCCCAGATTCTTGCCGACCTTCGACGTCTTGCGCTGCAGGAGATAGACCTCACGAGGT
>RFIV01000322.1 GCA_003695085.1 Gammaproteobacteria bacterium | reverse complement strand
GTACAAAAGCAAATTGTGGAGCTGCTCAGAGATCTGCAGGCGCGGCATCAACTGAGCTACATTTTTATCAGCCATGATCTGGCGGTTGTGCGTGCCATGAGCCACGCCATCATGGTCATGCAGAAAGGCGAAGTGGTCGAGTACGGCGACGCGGAACAGATATTCCGTTCACCGTCTCATCCCTATACCAGAGCGCTGCTGGGTGCAGCGCTTGATGCACAGCAAACAGGTTGAAGACTATGGGACTTCTTTCCGGAAAAAAGGCGCTGGTTGTCGGCATTGCCAGCAAACTGAGTATCGCCAAGGGCATCGCGGATGCCTTTCATCGCGAGGGTGCAGAACTGGCACTGACCTATCAGAATGACAAGCTCAAGTCTCGGGTGGAAGGCTTCGCACAGGAATACGGGACCGACATGGTCTTTCCCTGTGACGTCAGCCGTGACGAGGATATCGAAGCGCTGTTCAAATCCATCGGCGAACGCTGGGACGGGATTGATATCGTCGTGCACTCTGTCGGCTACGCACCGGGCGATCAGCTCGACGGTGATTTTGTCGATGTGACCACTCGCGAGGGCTTCGCCATCGCGCATGACATCAGTGCCTACAGCTTCGTCGCACTGGGCAAGGCTGCGCGCCCCCTCATGAAGGGGCGTAACGGTGCGCTTCTGACGCTGACCTACCTCGGTTCCGAACGCGCCATCCCCAACTATAATGTCATGGGCATGGCCAAGGCCAGCCTCGAAGCCGGCGTACGCTACATGGCCTCGGCGCTCGGCCCCGAGGGTACACGTGTCAACGCTATTTCTGCCGGCCCCATCCGAACACTGGCGGCCAGCGGTATCAAGAGCTTCCGCAAGATGCTCAATGACGCAGAAAAGGCAACGCCCCTGCGCCGGAACGTCACGATCGAGGAAGTGGGCAACGCGGCTACCTTCCTGTGTTCGGACTGGGCCAGCGGCGTATCAGGAGAAATCCTGTTCGTGGACGGCGGCTTCAACACGACGGCCATGCCCGCCAGCGAATGACCCTCTCCCGGACAGGTGCAGCAAGGCGCCTGTCCGCCTTTCAAACTGGTACTGTTTCACTGTTTGCGCAGGCCAAAACCTGTATCGTGGCGTAAAGTTTTGTCACTCACGTAACGGGTAACGATTGCATGAATCGGATGCGCGCATTCCTGATCACCCTGCTGGCCGCCCTGACGCTGCTCTCGGGCTGCTCGGCGGTCAAGACCTCGCTCAAGCAAACCCCCACACTCGCCAACGCCATGGGTGTGGCGGAGATTCCCGAACGCGATCTGCGCAGAGAGTACGTCAATCGGCAGTCCCGCTTTGTCGAGGTCAACGGATTCAACATTCATTATCGGGATGAAGGCAATCCGGACGGTCCGGTGATCGTTCTGGTTCATGGCATCATGTCATCACTGCATACCTGGGATGTCTGGACCCGTGGCCTGGCCGACACACACCGCGTGATCCGTCTCGACGTGCCGGGCTACGGTCTGACAGGTGTTCCGGATGAGCTGGATGTGGATCAGTTTGACGAAACCCTGTTGCTGACCACCTTCGAGAAATTCATCGAGGAGCTGGAACTGACCCGCTTCTCCCTGGCCGGAAACTCGCTGGGAGGCTACATCTCCGCCATGTATGCCGCCCGACATCCCGAGCGCGTGGAAAAGCTGATTCTTCTCGACCCGGTTGCCTATCCGCAAGAAGTGCCCTGGTTGTTCAAGTTGGCCACGCACCCGGCAGTCAAGCCCTTCGCAAAACTGGCCATGCCGCCCTGGATGGTTACGCTGGGCCTTGAAGAGGTTTACGGTGACCCGAAAAAAATCACCCCGGAAACGGCCAAACGCTATATCTACATGTCACAACGCCACCGCGCCCGGGAATCTTATGTGCGCACCCTTGAAATGCTGAAAGAAGCGTCCTCGCGGGAGCGGCCCCTGCCCTTCGGCAATATCCAGGCACCGGCCCTGGTCATGTGGGGCAAGGAAGATCACTGGGTGCCCGTCAAGCTCGCCGAACGCTGGGAGAAGGACATTCCCAATGCACAGGTCAAGATCTATGACGGTGTCGGCCATATTCCCATGGAGGAAGCGCCCGAGCTTACACTCAAGGATGCTCTGGCATTTCTGGATCAGGGTTCGCTGATTGAAGTACCGACGCCCACATCGGATACGGAAGATCTGGAGGCGATCCTCAAGGGCGACAACGGCACCGAAGACATCTTTGCCCCGCTGGAAGGCATTCAATAATCAGAAGCAGACGTGATCAGGGGCGCTGTCATCCAGTAACCGGCACAGCGCTTCTTTCCATTCAACGATGGCGGTATCCACGTCTTCCAGCAGCTCCACGCCGCTGACCCATCCTCCCTGCCCCGGCAGGCGACGCGACCAGCGGACCTGCCCCTTGAGCTCGAATCGCCCCAGGCGTTCGCCATCCAGCGTCAGGTCAACAAGCAGATCGGTTTCAAGCGGCTGCGATACCTGCAACTGAAGACCATTGGCTGACACATCGACTACCGATGCAGAGATCCACTCGGGCACGGCACCTTCACTCCCCCGGGCCGGGCACATGACCTCAGCCGAAACCGGGCCCAGTTGCAGCACACGGGGTTCCGTCCGCTGATTATCGTTGGCGGGCTGTGTTTCAATCGCCATATCTACTTCCTCCTGCGCGTGACCCTTCCGAATGCCCGTGTCATGCGCGCGTTCATGTCCTCACCCTCACCCAGTATGGTCAGCCTTCCCTCAGACAGCAAATCCAGCGCCTCCTGCCAGCTCAAATCGCCGGCACGGGTGCCGAGCTCATTGGCCAGAATGAATTTCCCCGTACTTTGCAAGCGTGCAGCGATCCGGTATTTCCTGGGCCCGTGCTCAGTCTCCACGCGTATCCAGCTGTCTGCCTTCAGTGTATCCAGGATCCTGCTGTACATGCGTTGGCCACCCGGCCCGACATTGCCATCCGCTCCGTCGTTACCGGCTTCACCTGAAAATTCACCCGCACCGGCACCGGCACTAGGAGCGGAGTCGTGTTGCGGAAGACGCTCTTCCTGGACACCCGTCGGACGCTGGTCGGCATCATCTTTCTGTGCTTCGGGCGCTGTGATCGGGGCCTCGGGCAATGGGCGCTCACCCGCTTTCAGGGATTCACGCACGAGCCGCAGACGTTCGGCCTCTGCTGCGGCCTTTTCCCGCGCCTGCCGGATCAATGCTTCACGCCTGCGGGCCTGCTCGGCCCGACGGGCTTGTTGCTCCGAATCCAGTTCAACAAGCTTGCCGGCGACCTTGCGCAGTGCCAGCCTGAGCGTGCCGCCTTCATCCAACGGCTTCAACTGCCCTGCTGACAACTGCTCGAGAAAGTCACGCACGGGCTGGTAGCCGAGCTTGCGACCGTTGATATCGCACCAGAGAATCTGCTGATGCCCCGGCAGATACATGAGCAACTTACGTCGATTCTCCTCACTGGCAAACCAGCGCCCCAGCCAGGGGCCGATCAGTTTTTCCTCGTTATCCAGCGGTTCGGGTTGTGCTTCAACCTCCAGTGGTTCTGCCTGGATCCGCTCGAGATGCTCCCCCTTGAGAACGGAAAGCACCAACGCCTGAAGCCGATCCATCCATTCGATCTTCTGGTCGGGAAGATGATCCAGACTGATGAAATGAGGTTCCAGATCGTCCAGAATGCGCGCCCCCAGGGAAAG
>RFIV01000321.1 GCA_003695085.1 Gammaproteobacteria bacterium | reverse complement strand
CTGCAGACGGCGGCGGGGTTTTCCAGCTATACCGGTTATCGGGTTCAGGTATCGGTAGTCTGTGCCGGTACGGAAGTGGGCGGGGCCAATAACAATGCCGCCAAGCGCATTGATGTGACGGTCACTGCACCCGGGGAAGCGCCGCTCTTGTTCTCTCAATACAGGGGGAACTTCTGATGCGCCGTGAGGCGGGATTCACGCTCATTGAGCTGGTCATGGTTATCGTGATTGCCTCGGTGCTGGGGTTGGGCGTGGTGACTTTCATACGCCACGGTGTGCAGGGCTACGTGGACACGGCGGAGCGGCAGCAGCTGGCGATGGCTGGCACCAGTGCGGCAGAGAAGATCAGTCGTCAGCTCCGGGACGCGCTGCCCAATTCCATTCGAATCGGCAGCGGTGGGCGTTGCATCGAGTTCATTCCCGTGTTGGCGGGGTCCGAGTACCTATCCATCCCGGTCACGGCCGCCGCCAGCAGCTTCGAGGCTGTGACCGGGGCGCGAACGTCAGTCGTAGTCGGGCGGGTGGTGGTGTATCCGATTTCGGTCAGTGCGCTTTATGCGCCGTCCAACCCGGGGGCGATGACCACCGTAAATGGCACGCTGCCGGTGGGAACCGGGCAGGTCACGGTTACGCTCGGCGCCGCGCACCAGTTTACGCTGGAGTCGCCCACGCGGCGCTTTTATCTGGTGGATACGCCTCGCGCCTACTGTCAGGTCGGGAGCGTGCTCTATCGCTACAGCGGTTATGGCTTCAATGCCACAGCCACGCTACCGCCGACGGGCGGGACACGCACTCGCGTGCTGGATCAGCTGGTGGCCAACTCCGTCACTTTCGACTACCTGCCTGCCACCCTGGTGCGCAATGCGGTGGTCAATCTGGGGTTCCAGCTGACAGATGGGGGCGAGACGTTCAACCTTCAGCAGCAGGCGGTGGTGCGCAATGTGCCTTAGTGCTCAATCCCCCCGATCCCGTCAGGCCGGCCTGGGCTTACCCGCTGCGCTGTTTGTGATCGTTGTGCTGGCCCTGATTGCCGTGGCCATCACCGAGCTGGAACGCACTTCGGCGGAGAGCTTCAGCTTCAATGTGCTCTCCCAGCGCGCGTTTTATGCTGCGGAAAGTGGTGCGCAGGTGGGCCTGAATCGCCTTTTTCCTCCGGGTGCCGCCGCCTCCGATTGCAGCAACAGCTACTTCGGTACGGCACAAACCTACACGCAGGGCGGCTTGAACGGCTGCTCGGTCACCGTCGCCTGCCGGGCGGACACCGTGGGGGCGGATACGATTTTTACACTGACGGCCACCGGCCAATGTGGTACCGGTAATGACAGTGCCATACGGGTGATTGAGGTGCGGGCACGATGAGGTCCAGGCGATTATTTAGACTCAGTTATGTCTTTGTCATTGTTGCAGGTCTGCTTGCCAGTATGGAAGTACAGGCTGCATATCTATACTTTCCGCAGGCATTTTCTTGGATTGACTCGTCTTCACACACTCCCGTGACTTTTTCGACAAGCCAGTGCAGTGGGCCTTCCGCAGCAGGTGATGATGACATTTCTGCGCCAATTAGCATCGGGTTCGGTTTTCCATTCAATGGGACGACTTATAACAGCCTACGTGTGATGTCCAATGGCCGGTTGCAATTTGATAACACGTTTTGCGGCTTTGGGACACAACGCTCCAGTCCGCGGACATATCCCTTCGGATACCCCAGTGGAAACCTGGATCGGTCACTCAAGGTGTACGGTGCAGATCTACTACCGTCAGCAGGCGGGGCTGTTACGTATCAGCAGATGGGCTCGGCACCCAATCGGAAGTTTGTCGTCACTTGGGCAGGAGTGCCAGAGTGGGGGGCATCAGGCAGCCGTTTTGATTTGCAGGTCATCCTTTACGAAAACGGTGATTTTGTCTATCAGTACGGAGACATTGTAAACGCCAGCGGGGGTAAGGCAGATATCGGTTGGCAAGAAACGAGCTCTTCATATGGACTGTATCCTTATAACGCAATAACTGATCTGAGCAGGACGGCAATCAGGTTTTCTCCGGAGCTACCGCCGATCAGTCACGCAGGTGGTGCCTGTGGAACAGAGAACATTGTGATTGTCAGCTTCGCCTCGGATGCGAATGTTGGTGCTGCTACCAATCTGGCGAACTATTCACTGAGTTCGGGAAGTATTCTATCTGCCCAACTACAGGATAGCCGCACTGTAGTGCTCACAACGTCAGCTTTGATCGCAGGTCAAACCTATACACTTCAGGTTCAGCAACAGCCAACTGTTGCGGTCAGTTTTGCCGGTCTCACGGGCCATTATTTCGATCAGCGTGACAACAATGGCAACAAGGTCGCGTGGGATGTGGGGGGGCTATTTACGGGTAACCAGTATTTCCGACAGGATACTCAGATCAATTTCTCATGGAATTATGAAACGCCAGCTGTATTCAGCCAGCCAGGTGACGGAGACCAGTTCAGCATTCGCTGGAACGGTTTCCTGGTGCCTTCACAGAGTGGAAGCTATGAATTCAGGCTGTACTCGGATGATGGCATGCGGCTGACTCTGGATGG
>RFIV01000320.1 GCA_003695085.1 Gammaproteobacteria bacterium | reverse complement strand
TGCGGTATTAATCCGGGTTTCCCCGGGCTATCCCCCTCTACCGGGCAGATTCCCATGCTTTACTCACCCGTCCGCCGCTCGTCAGCAGGGTGCAAGCACCCCCTGTTACCGCTCGACTTGCATGTGTTAGGCCTGCCGCCAGCGTTCAATCTGAGCCATGATCAAACTCTTCAGTTCAACTCATTACTCGGCTAGCTTTGACACTAACCAATAATCTCTTGACGAGACAATCAGTCAGCGCCCACACAAATTGCTTGACCAAAATGTTAAAGAGCTTTGCTTCTCAGCGGCGCGCATTCTACATCATCAATCCGCCGCGTCAAGTCCTTTTTTTTAAAGCATTTCAACAACCTGAAACGCCCGGGCTTCCTGCCCCGCCTCACCTCTGTGTCTCAAGGCGAGGCGCATATTCTAGCGAAGCAACGTTCCGTGTCAACCTCTTTTTTTCAGCCCCGCGTCCTGCGGGTGACTCCTCAGGGCGTCGCCCGTCGAAGTGAGAGCGCATTATATAGCGCCCCAATGTCTTCTCCATACGCACCTTCACGTAATGCGCGCAGGCTGGCATTACAGTATGGACGATTTTTCCCGTTCTGCCACCTTTTTCAGGACCTGGCGTTTTTCTTCTTCCGTCATGCGACTCCACAAGACGATTTCCTGTCCGGTACGGTGACATCCGATACAAACATCATGCTCATCCAGCGAGCAGATATTGACACAGGGAGAGCGCACGGCTTGCTTTCCCGGATCAGCTTGTTTCTTGTTGGTTGGGGACACGATAGCCTTCCACCTTGTTGAGAAAATCTGACAGGATCAGGGCGGACATGCCCCAGATATGAAAACGGCCATAATTCCAGGCCGGCATATTCACCTTCCAGCCCATGAACGTGACTCGATCGATCCTTGTAGGCGGCGTTTCGAGAAAGAAGTGGATCGGCACACGAAAAATTGCGTCAAGCTCCCCGACTTCCATAACAGTCCTGACGTCAGCCGGCACCACTCCCACGTAAGGTGTGACCAGAATCTTGTGCTTGGATACCACCTGACTGAGACGCCCACACAACTCGATATCCTGCGGTTCAATCCCTACTTCTTCCCGGGTTTCCCTCAATGCCGTGGCGAGCAGGTCTTCGTCTTCGGGATCTCTCATGCCGCCGGGAAATGCAACCTGGCCCCCGTGCGTTTTCATGCCTTGGGCTCGCTGCGTCAGGATAATATGGGGGTGAACCTCGTCGGTCAGCAGTACCATCACCGCAGCTTCGGGATACGGCATATGAAGGTTCTGAGGCGGATGTGTGGCCAGTGCCTGTTGTATTTTTTTCTTCAGCATACGGAGTCCGTGCACCTGGGACGAACCACTATTATACTTTGGTCTTTCGATTGCAAGCCGGGCTCTTCATGAACTTTTGCTCTCATTGCGGCGCCCCCGTCAGGCTCTCCGTGCCTGAGGGAGACAACCGTGAGCGTCACGTCTGTGATCAGTGTGATCGCATTCACTATATCAATCCCAATATCGTGGCCGGCACGTTGCCGTACCACGAGGGAAAAATCCTCCTGTGCAGGCGGGCCATCGAACCCCGCAAGGGGTATTGGACTCTGCCTGCCGGGTTCATGGAAATGAATGAAAGCACCGAGGAAGCGGCATTAAGGGAGACGCTGGAAGAGGCCTGCGCTGAAGCCGAAGTGGGACCGCTTCTGTCCATGATCAGCGTTCCTCAAATTGGCCAGGTGCATATTTTTTATCTGGCGTCACTGAAGACGGGCCAGTTTGCTCCTGGTGAGGAGAGCCTTGAGGTCGCATTGTTTGCGCCGGACGAGATCCCCTGGGACGATATCGCCTTTCATACCGTCCGAAAAACGCTGCGCTTTTTTATCAACCAAAATTGCGAATTCAATGGCCGTCCCCTCAGCGGCGTCATCCGCATTCCCGAGGATCGGGCCACTAAACTTCAATCCGGATGAAACCGTACGCAGGCTCTTCATAGGGATGCGCCTGGCGGAATGCCTGCAGTACGGTGTCCTTGAGTGCGGGCTCCAGCACCATTTCCACTCGCCACTCCTCTATAGCCTCGGCCTTTCCGGGCGTTCCGATGAAAGGGTTGGCGCCCGCACCGGGCCGAAACTGGCCGATGCCTCTCACCTGCCAGGCACAGGCCTCATATTCACCAATCTTGCCTGCCCCGGCACAAAATACAGCTTCCTTGACTGTTTCAAGATGAGAATCCGGCACGTAAAAGTAAAATTGGAGCAATTCAGCCATAAAAACTCCTTTTCAACAATCCACAGAATCTGTGGATAACTTTGGGGATAAACTCTGGGCACTCGCCGCAAACCCGCATGATACCGGGCAGTCTCTCAATTTGTCGAAATATAAAACACTCAAGACATATTTATTTATATTCAACAGGTTACAGCATGTTCGCAGATTTTGTATCAGGTTTATTCTGCAACCAGCCATTCCATTGTTTCCGATCTGTAAAAATGTGCATAACCACCACATGTCAAGTCTTGACGAACAAAAAAGGGGAAGCGTTGGCTCCCCCTTTCTGACGTCATGGGTGACGACTAGTCCAGTGTTTTCCGTGCGTTCCGGAACAGTTGAATCCAAGGTGAGTCTTCGCCCCATCCATCCGGGTGCCAGGACCACTGAACCGTGCGGAAGACACGCTCAGGGTGCGGCATCATGATGGTGACCCGCCCATCCCGACTGGAGAATCCGGTCACCCCTTCCGGGGATCCATTCGGATTGGCTGGATAGGCGATGGCGGGTCCCCCCTTGTTCTCGACGTAGCGCAACGCGACCATGCCGGCCGCCCGGGCGCCCTCCAGTGAGGCGTCATCCCGGAATTCGGCACGCCCTTCACCGTGCGCGACCGCTACCGGCATGACTGATCCCTCCATGCCCTTCAACCAGACGGATGAAGACTCCAGCACTTCGACCAAACTGAAGCGCGCCTCGAACTGCTCCGACAGGTTGCGCACAAAGTGCGGCCAGTGTTCTGTTCCGGGTATCAGGCTCTTCAAATTCGAGAGCATCTGGCAGCCGTTGCACACGCCCAGGGCCAGCGTGTCCTGCCTGAGGAAAAAGGCCTCAAACTGCTCCCGCGCACGCGCATTGAAGAGAATGGACTTCGCCCATCCTTCACCGGCTCCCAGCACGTCACCGTAGGAGAATCCGCCACACGCCGCCAGAACCGAAAATGCGTCCAGAGTTCGATTACCCCGGAGAATATCGCTCATGTGCACATCCACGGCCTCAAAACCAGCCCGATCAAAGGCGGCCGCCATCTCGACCTGCCCGTTGACCCCCTGCTCGCGCAGTATGGCGGCACGCGGTCGAGCCCCCGTATTAATCATGGGCGCGTCATCCAAACCGAATGTCAAGCGGACATTCAAACCGGGGTCCTGATCATCCTCTATTCGGGCGAACTCCTGATCAGCACACTCACTGTTATCACGAATACGCTGAATCTGATAACTGGTTTCGGACCAGAGTTTTTGCAGTTCCGAACGTGTCCAGACGTGGCTTACTTCAGAACCCAGGGTTAGCTGCAGATGCTGTTCGCGAGTTGGGCACCCGATGTCTACAAGGCATGCTCCCAGTCCCGCTGCCTCGAATGCAGCCCTGACGGCATCCAGGTGTTCTGACGGCACCTGAATTACGGCCCCCAGCTCTTCGTTGAAAAGCTCGCGCACGATATGGCTCGGATCTCTGACCCAATTGTCGAGCTCCAGGGAAATACCACAGCGGCCGGCAAACATCATTTCCGCCAGCGTCGTAAACAGCCCCCCGTCGGACCGATCATGATAGGCAATCAATCGCTTGTCTGAAGCAAGCGTCTGGATAATGCTGAAAAATGCCCTGAGATGTTCGGGGTTGTCCACATCAGGCGCAACAGCGCCGACTGCACCGAATACTTGTGCCAGTGCCGATCCACCTATCCTGTTTTTGCCAAAACCCAGATCAATCATGAGCAATCTGGAATCAATTTCCGGCCTGATCTGGGGTGTCAGAGTTCCGCGTATATCGGTCACCGGCGCGAATCCACTGATGATCAGCGAAAGCGGGGACACGACCGTTTTCTGTTCGTCCTTGTCCTTCCAGACGGTTTTCATCGACATGCTGTCCTTGCCGACCGGGATCGTGATGCCCAATGCAGGACACAGTTCCATGCCTACAGCTTTTACCGTATCGAAAAGTGCCTGATCCTCGCCGGGATGACCCGCTGCAGCCATCCAGTTGGCCGACAGACGAATGTCCGACAGTTTGGCAATGCGTGAACTGGCCAGATTGGTGATCACCTCGCCAATCGCCATTCGACCGGAAGCAGGGGCGTCAATCACCGCTACGGGCGTGCGTTCCCCCATGGCCATGGCCTCGCCGGTATAGCCGGTATAGGAAGTCGCCGTCACGGCGGCATCAGCCACCGGAACCTGCCAGGGGCCGACCATCTGATCGCGCGCGACCAGTCCGGTTATGGAGCGATCACCGAT
>RFIV01000319.1 GCA_003695085.1 Gammaproteobacteria bacterium | reverse complement strand
TTGTTTTCTTCCGGGATACCGCACAGCCTTCCCTGCTTTTCTATTCCCTGCTCCTGCTTCTTGCCGCCCTGCTCTGGCTGGTGGCGGGGATTCTATTTGCCAATGTTGACGAATATCCGGGGGAGACCGGGGGTGGCGCCAATGCCATATCCACGGCACTGTCGAGCTTGTCTCTGCTCAAGACCGATGCCCACTTTCGCCACTTTGTCATCACACGGGCGCTGCTGATGGGATCCGCTCTGTCAGCCCCCTATTTTGTGCTGCTGGCTCAACATCAAAGCGATTCCGGCATGCAACTCGGTCTGTTCCTGCTGGCCAGCAGTCTCGCCAGCGCTCTCAGTGCGACTTTCTGGGGCTGGGCAGCCGATACGTCCAGCCGGCGGGTCATGATTCGGGGAGGCGCACTGGCCAGTCTGGTATGTCTGGGAACCGTCATCGCCGGATGGGTATTGCCCGAAACCACCACACAAGGCTGGCTTTATCCCGCAGGTTTTTTCCTGCTCAGCGTGGCCCATGCAGGTGTCCGGCTCGGCCGGAAAACTTACCTGCTGGACATGGCTGGCGGCAACAAGCGTACCGACTACACGGCCGTGAGCAACACACTCATCGGTATACTCCTGCTCACCGCGGGTGGGCTGACTGCGATGCTTGCCCTGTGGTCTGATGTAGCTGTCATTCTGGCACTCGGAGGCATGGGATTGGCCGGCACCCTGAGTGCGCTGCGCCTTCCCGAGGTCACAGCTGGCTGAGCAGCCTGCATGCCATCCTGTAGCAGTCAGCAGGGCCGGGCACTGTGCCACACCCAGCCAGGCGAGGAATGGGCAGATTAACAAAGGACGTACCTCATGCACATTGGCATTCTGATTTACGACGAGGTGGAGGTACTGGATTTCGCCGGTCCCTTTGAGGTGTTCTCCACGGCCGCCCGCCTCGCCCCCGACACCGGGATCACGGTGTCACTGATTGCCGGGCAGGCGTCACCGGTGCGTGCACGGGGCGGCTTCAGTGTTCTGCCACACCATACACTACACGATCACCCGGCCCTGGATGTCCTGCTGATTCCCGGCGGCGATCATCGCGATGCGCTGAACAACAGGACACTTTTGGACTGGATTGGTGAACAGGCGCCCCGGGTCAGTCAACTGGCCACCGTGTGCACCGGGATATTTTTGCTGGCCAAAGCCCTGCCGGACTGGAGCGGGCCGGTAACGACTCACTGGGAAGACATACCTGACCTGCGGACACAGTTCCCCAGGCTGGACGTCAAGTCAGACACACGCTGGGTGGATGCGGGCAAGGTGATCTCTTCTGCCGGGATTTCCGCCGGGCTGGACATGAGCCTGTATCTGCTGCGTCGGCTGACCACGCACGCACTGGCGACACGCACGGCGAGACAAATGGAATACGCCTGATCCGATGCACCGTGACGGATCTGCAGACACAAAAAACCCCGGCAAGCCGGGGTTTCTTCATACTGAGTCGGAATGGACTCAGAGGGCGGTGATGCGTGACGCCTGCGGGCCTTTCTGGCCTTGGGTGATCACGAATTCAACGCGCTGGCCTTCAGCCAGAGTCTTGAAGCCGTTGCCCTGGATTTCGCTGAAGTGAGCGAAAACGTCCGGACCGTTTTCCTGAGAAATGAAGCCGAAGCCCTTGGTTTCGTTGAACCACTTGACGGTACCGGTAACTGTATCAGACATAATAACATCCTTAGATAAAACAATATTTTGGAGTGCTGCAAGCAGCGGTGTAGCAGGAAGGAAGGATCGAAAACAAACTCGGACGTGATTACGACTAATACTGGCAGAGCTGGTGTTTCGGGTGTTTCTTTCAAGCTGGGGACCAGTATATAGCCTGCTTTTGAGATAGCAAGCTTTTTCTCACAGTCTTTTCCCACAGGCTCATAGCTTGAAACTATCCCCCCCATCAACATCTCGGGATTGACCTGGTCATTTTTTGGGCTCAAAGTGGAACCTCCAGTCCAAAAAAGAAAGACAGAAAGGAGTTCTCCCATGCTTCGACCGCTTCTCACCTTGCTGACCTTACTTGGCCTGAGCCTGACGGCCTGGGCCGGCGAGTCCGTAACCTATTCCTGGAATGGACAGGATTACGAAGGCTACTACACTGCGCCACACAAGGGCGCGCCGCTCATTCTGCTGATCCACGACTGGGACGGTCTGACCGACTATGAGGTCAAGCGTGCCGAGATGCTCAAGGACAATGGGTTTGCCGTCTTTGCCGCAGACTTGTTTGGCAAGGGTGTGCGACCCACCGAGAACAAGGACAAGCGCCAACACACCGGCGAGCTGTACAAGGATCGGGCGAAGATGCGCAGCCTGATGCAGGCAGCACTGGATACCGCCGGCAAGCTTGGCGCACGTACGGAAGGCGCGACGGCCATGGGCTACTGTTTTGGCGGAGCGGCGGTGCTGGAGCTGGCCCGTTCCGGTGCCCCGCTCAAGGCATTCGTGACCTTTCATGGCGGCCTGAAAACGCCCGAAGGACAGGACTACAGCAAGACGCAGGGCTTTGTCCTCGTCTTTCATGGCAGTGCTGATACCGCCATACCGGTAAGCCAGTTCGCCGAGCTGGCCAATGAGTTGGAAGCAGCCAAGGTGCCCCACGAAATGACATTGTATGGCGGTGCCCCTCACGCCTTTACCGTTTTCGGCTCCAACCGCTACCGTGAGCGGGCGGACAAGGAATCCTGGGCACGCTTCATCGCATTCCTGGAAGAAATGTACTGACAGGCGGCCAACGCCAGACTTATTTCTGTCGCGTCAGTACAAAAACCTCCTCCCGAGCACCCTGCATGCCACGCTGTACCAGGGGGTGATCTTCCGGGAGGGTGGTCGTGCGCAGCGTGTCCACGTCAAAATACGGCCCGTAAAGTGACCGGACCTCCTCTTCGGGTACGGCAAAGGGTGGGCCCGACACGTCCGCATCATGATCCAGTGTGATCAGCAGCATGCGTGTGTCGGCGGGCAGAATCGCACAGAGGAGGTCCGCGTAACGGCGGCGCATGTCCGGCGGCAGGGCGATCAGTGCGGCCCGGTCATATACCCGATGCACGTCCTGTACGTCTTCGGCCTTCAGGGCAAAAAAGTCGCCGCACCACAGTTCCAGCCGATCCAGCACATAACGCGTGAAGCGCGTATCCGCCCGGATCTCCGGCGTCTGCCCGGCTTCGGCGAAGAAATCCGTACAGGCAATCGGGCTCAGCTCAACCCCGACAACGGGATGCCCCCTTTCATGCAACCACCACAGGTCACGTGATTTGCCACACAGGGGGACCAAGACCTTGCCTGTGTCCGGCCCCGCCACACCGGACCAATACCCTTGCAGCCAGGGGTTGATGTCCGGCTGATGAAACCCGATCTGATTCGCCTGCCAGATCTGATGCCAGAAACTGTGATCCATCCGTCCTCCGCAGTTTGTCGGTATCGAACCCACTCACTCTACACGCACTCCGCAGACTCCCCAATCCGGAGTTCTCCCGATTGGGTAGCAGGTACAGGAATAGGGGAATAGGAGCCGACCCCGATAAAAGGCGCCGCCATACGGCGGCGCAAATCACACAGAGGAGACGTTGCGGCATCCCTGCAAAACCGCTCCGTTTTTCCGCGTTGAACGGAAAGATCAGAAGGTGTAGTTGATCCGGGTGCGGAACACATTCTTGCGGTTCGGATCTCCGGCATCCGTGGCCTTGGAAGTACTCAGGGCCAGGGTCACGCTGGCTTCGGGAATGTCCGCGAAGGAGATCGTGTACGCACCATAGGCAGTGAGCACTTTCGGGTCCGTACCGGTACCGGCGTCGGTGGTGGAGTGAATCAGTCCCGCGCCGAACGCACCCGCCGTCACGTTGGCACCCAGGGTCAAGACCTTGGTATCGGAAACCTTGTCCTTGAGATGGGCGGCATTCAGGTTCACCGCTGCGCCGCCAAGATTGAGTGCGCCGGTGACGGCCGCGCCCTGCTTGTCCACGCTGCCGCCCGCAGTCAGATCGTATTTCATGCGCTCCAGACCCGCCGTGACGCTCAGCGAATCGCTGCTGAAGGTCACGCTCGGGCGGATACCGGAGAACGTGTCGGTGTTGTCACCCGCACTGTCCGCATCGCCCCAAAGGGTATCCAGC
>RFIV01000042.1 GCA_003695085.1 Gammaproteobacteria bacterium | reverse complement strand
CCGGGCTGGGCGTGGCAGGTGAGAATCAGCGTCTGGCCGTCCCAGCTGTAGAAGGGGGTACGCATGTCGGGGTGCCCTCGATCAGTACCCGACCAGGCCACGGGCCAGGTTGTTGAGCACGATCTCCAGGATGTTGATCACCAGGAAGACGATGATGGGTGACAGATCCAGCCCGCCCATGGGGGGAATGACCTTGCGGAAGGGCTTCATTACCGGCTCGGTGAGCTGGTGCAGCAGGATGGCCGCGGGATGATAGGAACCCGGGGCAATCCAGCTCAGGGCAATCACGGCAATGATGGCCCAGAAGTAGACGTTGAGGATGATCTCGGCCAACTTGATCAGGGCCAGTCCGGCAATGAATCCGGGTGAAAGCGGGAAGCCGCTGACGGCAAACAGCCCGGTGAGCATCAGTGCCATGACCAGCCAGCCGAGCACGAGTGCGGCGATGTCCAGGCCGCCGAACCCCGGTATGAGCCGGCGCAGGGGCAGCAGCAGCGGATTGGTGGCCTTGACCACAAACTGGGAGATGGGATTGTAGAAATCGGCGCGGGCCCACTGCAGCAGAAAACGCAGCAGGACGATGGTGGCGTAAAAGCTGCCGACGAACTGGATGATCAGAGCCAGAATCTGTTGTCCCATTGAGTCATTTCCTCGTGACGTTGGGCTTTATAGTGAGGGCAGCGCCAGCAGATTTCCAGTGCTGTGGCTGACCTGCCCGTACTTTCATGTGTGCGATCACTGTGCGCCGGGTTCGGGCGGCACGTCGCCTGCCAGCTCGAAGCCGCGCCGCCATGCTGCCTGTACCGCCTTCCTGACCAGTGCTTCAAAGCCGCCCGCTTCAAAGGTCCGAATCGCCTGCTCGGTCGTGCCGCCGGGACTCATGACGCGGCGCTTGAGCTCACCGGGGGGCAGATCGGATTCGGCGGCAAGCTTTGCGGCACCGGCGAGCGTTTGAATGGCCAGCCGGCGGGCCTGATCTGCATTCAGGCCACAGCTGACGGCTGCATCTTCCAGCGCTTCGATAAACAGGAAGCCGTACGCCGGGCCGCTTCCGGAGAGTGCCGTGACGGCATGGAGCTGCTGCTCATCTTCAAACCACTCCACAATCCCCACGGCCCGGAAAATGGCTTCGGCCTGTGAACGCTGTTCCGGCGATACCTGGGCATTGGCGAACATTCCCGTGGCCCCGCAACCCACCTGAGCCGGGGTGTTGGGCATGACCCGCACCACCGGCAGACCGCCCCCGAGAAACTGGTCGATTTGCCCCGAGGACAGCCCGGCGGCGATGGAAATGATCAGCGGGCGACGCTGCTGTACCGTATCCACCAGACCTTCACACACCGGTGCCATCACCTGGGGCTTGACCGCCAGGATGACAATGTCAGCCTGCGCGGTGAACGCGGTGTTGTCCGTGCTGGTGCCGATACCGTATTCGCGGCTCAGTGTGTCGAGCTGTGCCGGTTCCGGGCAACTGGCCGAAATCTGATCGGCCGCGAAGCCCTTGGCCAGCAGGCCCTTGATGATGGCTGAGGCCATGTTGCCGGCCCCGATGAAGGTGATGTGTGGCGCTGTCATGTCAGGCCGTCTCCTGCGGTTTGGGGGCGCGGGGGCCAAACAGGGCCGTACCCACGCGAACAAGGGTGGCACCGGCGCGAATGGCCGGTTCGATATCGCCGGACATGCCCATGGACAGGGTGTCCAGATTCAGGTCGAGCGATGCATTCAGAGCGTCTTTCAGGTGAGCCATGCGGCGGAACGTGGCTTCGGCGTCCGCCTCGTTGGCCTTGGGTTCCGGGATGCACATCAGGCCGCGGAGCCTGAGGTGCGGCATATCTTTCACGACGTTGGCCAGTGCGTGCAGATCATCCGGCGCCACGCCTGCCTTGGTGGGTTCATTGTCAATGTTCACCTGCAGACAGATATTCAGGGGCGGCAGGTGTACCGGGCGCTGCTCGCTCAGTCGGCGGGCAATCTTCTCCCTGTCCACGCTGTGTACCCAGTCGAAGTGTTCGGCGATGGCCCGCGTCTTGTTGGACTGAATGGGGCCGATAAAGTGCCAGACCAGTGGCAGATCCGTCAGCCGGGCCTGCTTGTCCAGGGCTTCCTGCAGGTAGTTTTCACCGAAGTGGGTCAAACCTGCTTCATAGGCTGCGCGGATGTCTTCTGCCGGGCGGGTCTTGCTGACCGCCAGCAGAGTCACGCTGCCTGCCGGACGCCCTGCGTCGGCTGTTGCTTTTTGTATCCGCCGGGTTACGAAAACAATGTTGTCTGCTATGCTGCTCATAAAGCGAAATGCCTGCTGTGCCGGAGCCTGATTGTAACCGACTGCGGCGCAAAGAAAAGGCAATCCCCGTCAGGAGACAACCTCAGACACGTCACGGAGTATCCGATGGATATTACTGAACTGCTTGCGTTTTCAGCCAAACAGGGGGCTTCGGACCTGCACCTTTCCGCCGGTCTGCCACCGATGATTCGTGTGGACGGTGATGTGCGCCGCATCAACCTGCCACCGCTGGAGCACAAGGAAGTCCACGCGCTGATCTACGACATCATGAATGACAAGCAGCGCAAGGACTTTGAGGAATTCCTGGAAACGGACTTCTCGTTCGAAGTGCCGGGTGTGGCACGTTTCCGGGTCAACGCCTTCAACCACAACCGCGGCGCGGGTGCCGTGTTCCGGACCATCCCTTCCAAGGTGCTGACCATGGAAGACCTGGGCATGGGACAGGTGTTCAAGGACATCGCGCTCAAGCCCCGGGGCATGGTGCTGGTCACCGGGCCGACCGGTTCGGGCAAGTCCACCACGCTGGCGGCCATGATCGACTTCATCAACGAAAGCCGCTATGACCACATTCTGACTATCGAAGACCCGATCGAATTTGTGCACGAGTCCAAGAAATGCCTGGTCAACCAGCGTGAAGTTCACCGGGATACCCTGGGGTTTGCCGAGGCCCTGCGTTCGGCTCTGCGGGAAGACCCGGATATCATTCTGGTGGGTGAGATGCGGGACCTGGAGACCATTCGCCTGGCGCTGACGGCGGCGGAAACCGGTCACCTGGTGTTCGGCACCCTGCACACCACCTCGGCAGCCAAGACTATCGACCGGGTGGTGGACGTGTTCCCCGCGGCGGAAAAGGAAATGGTGCGCTCCATGCTATCCGAGTCCCTGCAGGCGGTCGTTTCCCAGACGCTGCTGAAGAAGAACGGTGGCGGCCGGGTCGCGGCGCATGAGATCATGATCGGGACGCCGGCGATTCGTAACCTGATCCGCGAAGACAAGGTGGCACAGATGTATTCGGCCATTCAGACCGGGGGGGCACTGGGTATGCAGACGCTGGACCAGTGTTTGCAGAACCTGGTGGCCAAGGGCATCATCACCCGCGAATCGGCCCGTGAGAAGGCCAAGATGCCGGAAAACTTCTGAATTCAGTTAAGGACGCAAGACAATGGATTTCGACAAGCTGCTCAAGATCATGGTGGAAAAGGGGGCGTCGGACCTCTTTATTACGGCCGGCGTGCCGCCCAGCATCAAGGTGCACGGGCGCATGATCCCGGTGACCAAGTCACCGTTGTCACCGGAACAGACCCGGGAAACGGTCTTCTCCATCATGACCGACAAGCAGAAGGAAGAATTCGAAGAGACGCACGAGTGCAACTTCGCCATCAGCGCACGGGGCATCGGCCGTTTCCGGGTCAGCGCCTTCTACCAGCGCAACCTGTGTGGCATGGTCCTGCGGCGCATCGAGACCAATATTCCCAAGATTGAAGACCTGGGCCTGCCGGAGATCATCAAGAAGCTGGCCATGACCAAGCGCGGCCTGATCATCTTCGTGGGGGCCACCGGCACCGGTAAGTCCACGTCGCTGGCATCCATGATCGGGCACCGGAACCGCAACTCCAAGGGCCATATCATCTCCATCGAGGACCCGATTGAATACATCCACCAGCACCATGGCTGTATCGTGACTCAGCGGGAAGTGGGAATCGACACCGAGTCCTTCGAGGTGGCCCTGAAGAACACCCTGCGTCAGGCACCGGATGTGATCATGATCGGTGAGGTGCGGACGCAGGAGACCATGGAGTATGCAGTGACCTTCGCTGAGACCGGTCACCTCTGTCTGGCGACCCTGCACGCCAATAACGCCAACCAGGCGCTGGACCGGATCATCAACTTCTTCCCGCCCGAGCACCACAATCAGGTGTGGATGGACCTGTCCCTGAACCTCAAGGCCATCATCGCCCAGCAGCTGGTCCCGACGCCGGATGGCAAGGGCCGCCGGGCCGTGGTCGAGGTGCTGCTCAATACCCCGCTGGCAGCGGATATCATCCGCAAGGGCGAGGTGCACAAGCTCAAGGAACTGATGAAGAAGTCCACCGACGTGGGCATGCAGACCTTCGATCAGGCGCTGTACAAGGCCTACACGGCGGGCGAGATCACCTACGAGGATGCACTGGCCTACGCCGACTCGGCCAACGATCTGCGCCTGATGATCAAGCTGGGGGTCGATACCGACTCCAACAAGCTCAGCGCCCAGGCGGAGAACCTGCGTCTGAGCGACGACATGGACTTCTGATCCATGACACATGTGGCGGTGGCGGGGGGTGCCTCCTGGGACACCCTCCTCCATCTGCCGGAATTTCCTCCGCCTGAACCCGCTACCGTATCAGCCCATCGCAGTTATCAGGCGGTCGGTGGAACGGGCGTGGGCAAGGCACTGAATCTGGCCGCGCTGGGGCTGCAGGTGACCCTGACAGCCAGTGTGGGCGAGGATGTTCATGCAGAGGCCATTGCCGGGCTCCTGGTGAAACACGGTGTCCGCTGGCAGCCCGTCACGGTTGGTGAAGCCACCGAACAGCATGTGAATCTCATGAATGCCCGGGGTGAGCGGTTGTCCATCTATGCGGTAACGCCTGCGCCGGATCTGGGCTTCACCCCTGCGG
>RFIV01000318.1 GCA_003695085.1 Gammaproteobacteria bacterium | reverse complement strand
TTACGGGGGGAGATCAGAGCATTCGTGGCTTCGATTACAACACGCTGTCACCTGCCGATGAAAATGGCACCCGGGTCGGCGGCCGATATCTGGCTACGGCCTCGGCTGAATACCTGTACCGATTCCTGGACAACTGGCAAGCGGCCGTTTTCATTGATCACGGCGGGGCGTTCTCCAACCGTCTGGGCCCCTGGTATACAGGTTCGGGGGCGGGTATCCGGTGGCTATCCCCCATCGGCACGTTTAGGGTAGATTTCGCCCGTGCACTGAACACCGGCGAAATTCGAATTCATCTGGCCATGGGGGCCGCGTTCTGATGCGCCTGTCCCTTCGCATGCGCCGCCTGCTGAGCTGGATGATTGGACTGCTGCTCGGCACCGGCCTGGCTTTCATCCTGGTGCTGGCCATCACCCTCTGGTCGCCGGGCATGGCGCGCTACCTGATGCGCATGGCGGATGCGCAACTGGAGGCACTTGAGCTTGAAGGTGTGAGCGGGTCGCTGGCACGCGGGATACATGCGGACCGTCTGACATGGCGGGACGGTGACCTCACACTCAGCGCCGACTCACTCGCTGTCCGCGTGGACTGGCTGTGCCTGATCCGCGGCGAGCTGTGTCTGGACAGGTTGCAGGCCGCCCGTTTCACCATTCAGGATGCGTCCCCCCCAAAGCCGGACTGGCAGGGCCTTTCCTTGCCGGCATTCAGCGTGCCCGTCCCGCTTGTTTTCAGGCAGCTGACAGTTGAAACACTGGTTCTTGACGCCCCGGGGGCGCATCAGAACAACCTGGGGCGGTTCGAGGGCAGGGGTCGGCTGGAAGGCTCACTCCTGCGGGTTGGGCGTCTGGCCTGGCAGTCGCGCGGTAGTCTGGCCGGCGATGCAGACCTGGAGGCCACCGGCGACCTGTTCTTTCAGTCCCCGTTCCGCACCAGCCTGAGCCTGAGCGGCCAGTGGCACCCCCCGAACATCCATCTGCCCTGGCGTGCCATGCACCTTTCCCTCACGGGTCCGCTGACGCGGCTGGAGGCCCGGCTTGTCACGGAAAACGGGCTCGAAGCAACTGCTGTGGCCGATGTGACCCATCCTCGTCTGCCTCTGCGCCTGAGCGCCAGTCTGTCTCGCCGAATGCCCGAACTGCCCTGGCTGGCCATACCGGCCCGGCTGTCCGCACAAGGCACCCTGCTGGGCACCCTGATGTCAACGGCCTCGGCCGGCCTGTCACTGGACGGATACCCCGAACTGCGCCTGCAAGCCGATGCCGCTGTCACCCTCGAAGCTCTGACGAATGCCACAATCCAGGTTTCGGACGGAGAGGGCACCCTCACGTATAGCGGTTCGGTCAGCTGGCGCGATGCGCTGTCCGCACAGGGCGAATTGCACGCACGGGATCTGGACCTGACGCCATGGCATCCCGCTCTGCCCGTTCAGCTATCTGGCCGCACCCGCCTGGCACTGCAGGCCAGAGGTTCCGGTTGGGATGTCAGCGCTCACCGCTTGAATATCGCAGGACACTATGGGGATCGTCCCTTCTCGCTGGCAGGCGACGGCGCATGGCTGACCGATCATCTGGAAAGCCCAGAGCTGACGCTGACGATCGCCGGTCAGACGCTGACTTTCGCAGGCCAGGCCGGCACAGCGCTGGATGCCCGAGTCATGCTGGATGCCCCTCACATCGACGCCCTGATTCCCCAATTGTCCGGTGACCTCAGCGCGAAGCTCTCCCTGTCCGGCACGCTCGCCACGCCGCGCTTCGACCTCACCACGACCAGCAACGCCCTTTCCACACAAGGCATGCGTATCCGGGACAGTCAGCTGCGCCTGTCCGGCACACCCGAAGCCCACACCTGGGAAATCCGCACACACCGGGATGTCACGCGTTTCAACGCGCACGGGACAGGCCACGTCTCCCGGGACCAGCTCCAATGGACGGCGGAGGTGAACGCCCTCAGCCTGGGCCATGCCGATGATGACGTGCAGCTGGAGCGTCCCGCTTCTCTGGTGCTGAGCCGGTCAGAGGCCGGGCTGACACAGGTCGCGCTCTCTCACGCCTGTCTGGCATCAGGCATCAACCGCATCTGTCTGTCCGGCGCGCTTGACCCGCCCGCGGGGCAGTTCCATGCCATGCTTGACACGCTGAGTCTGCAACTGGACGGGCTGCATGCCTGGCAGGCCCTGGCCGGGCTGCCTGTGCGTCTGGGGGGCGTACTGGCCGGCCGCCTGAATCTGAGTGGTCAGATGTCCCGCCCCAGGATTCAGGGCGAACTGGACTGGACCAACGGTCAGATACTGGCCCAGGATGGCCGGCCCCTGCTGACCGCACTGGAGGCTAACTGGCGCGGTGATTCAGAGTCCGGGCACCTCACATTCGCAGCAACGGACGGACTGAACAATCGCTGGCAAACAGCCACACCTTCGGAATATCAGCTGGCAGATACACGCATGGCTCTGAAGCCCACCTGTGTCGTGAGCCAGGACACATCACTCTGCGTTCAGGGCGTGGCCGGCCCCGACACAGTCGATCTGACTCTCACGGGCACCAGCGAGCTGCAAAGCCTGCTTGCCCCTCACCTGCCGTCACACACGCGGGTTTCCGGTCCCGCCAGCCTGCACCTGAAGGTTGCCCGCCGTCCCGGCCGACCCGCCACGGCAGAAGGCGAGCTCAGGCTTGACGCCCCCGTCGTCGAGACGGACATTCCGGATGCACCGCCACTGATTCTGCGTTTCGATGCAATCGGCCTCACGGCAAAAGCCGACCCGGAACAGATCGAGACTCACCTGAATGTCTCGGGCCCTTACCTCGGACATGCCCGTGTTCAGGCACGGATTCCACGCAAGCGCCTGGATCAGCCAACAGTCCGCTTCGACATTGAACAGCTCTCGCTGTCCACCTTCATGCCTCTGCTCAGCGCCACACGGACACTCGTTGAAGGCGAGCTCAATGCGCGCGGGCACTGGACGGGCGGGTGGCGCAATCCGCTGGTCGAGGCGGAGATTAATCTGACAGAGGGGCAGCTCAGCGGACCGAGAATTCCGATCCCCCTGGAAGACCTGAACCTGAAGAGTACCGTCAATGGCCAGCGTGTCCGCCTGGAAGGCCTGGCCCGCTCGGGAAACGGACAGCTCCGTCTGACAGGACAGGGCCGTGTCGGGCCAGACTGGCAGGCCAACCTTCAGCTGACGGGCGAAACCATTCCGCTCTCGGCCCCGCCTGTGCTCGCCGGAACCGGCACACCGGATATCCGCGTCCAGGCTGCCCGGGACGCCATCCGTATAGACGGAAGCCTCCGGATAGATCGTGCAGACATCCGGCTGGAAGGTGGTACGTCTCGGGTTGATCCGTCATCCGATATTCGCGTGGTGCGCACGGAGCGCCCTGAGCCAGCCGCAGGGCATGCTTTTCCGCCGGTTACACTCAATCTGAGGCTCGATGTGCCAGACTCCGTGCAGGCACAGGGGTATGGTGCCGACCTCAAAATTGGCGGGCGTTTGGAAATTGTCTGGAGTGACCGCCAGTCCCTGACCGGACAAGGCTTGCTGCAGATTCGCGAGGGCCGCTATGAGGCCTACGGCCAGCGCTTGAAGATCCGCTCAGGCCAGGTGCAATTCAATGGTCCGCTGCGTCGCCCCTGGCTGCGTATCGAGGCGGTGCGCGAAGTTGACACGACGGTCGTGGGACTGCGTATCGAGGGTCCGCCTGAGCGCCTCAGGGCGACACCGTTTTCCGAGCCCTCCATGCCCGAGGATCATGTACTCTACTACCTGATCACAGGCCGACCGCCCGGCGGGCAATCCACTGATGAGCGACAGTTGGTCAACCGGGCCATGCTCAGTCTGGCCCTGACCGGCAGCCTCCCTGTCGCGCAGACGCTGGCAGAGAAACTCAATATTTCGGATTTTCGGGTCGGCACCCAGGGAGAAGGCGATCAAACGACTGTGCAGGTCAGCGGATACGTCTCGCCGCGGCTTTATCTGGAGTACGGGTTCGGCGTCTTCGAACCGGTCAACACCCTGCTTACCCGCTACCGGCTGCGGGAAAACGTCTATCTGGAGGCTGTGAGCGGCATCGAGCAGATCCTGACCCTGCTATGGAGCAAGGAGTTCTGATCCCGCTATAATGCCCGGGTCATCACACAGCCACACAAGGAATCAACATGAGCGACCTGAAACAGAAATTCGAAGAAGCGGTCAATCTGGTCAAGACCGCCGAAGGCGACTTCAAGCCCTCCAACGAGCTCAAGCTGGAGCTGTACGCGCTCTACAAGCAGGCCACAGAGGGCGACGTGCAGGGCAAGCGCCCGGGCATGATGGACTTCGTGAACCGCGCCAAGTATGACGCCTGGGCCGAGCTGAAGGGTGTCTCAAGCGAAGACGCCATGCAGCGTTATGTCAACGCCATTGAAGACCTCAAATCCAAACTGAGCTGATGCTCAGGGCAGCGGCGCCACCAGTTCCAGGCGCTCGCGGCAACGGGTCTGCGCCGGGTCGGGCATGAACCACTCGGCGCGAAACTCCCGCCCGATGCGCCAGTCAGGCCGGGCGGGCAGCGCCATTGTCCGATCCCCCGGCACAAATTCGAACCAGGCACGATCCCCTTCCAGTCGCATCAGGTAGGCAATGCCCCGCTGAAACCGACCGCTGCAAGGCGCGTCCATGCGATCTGCCTTCTCGGCCGGGGCTGACGGAACGACATGGGGCGCTCCTTCCTTGTGTTCAACCGGCGGCGGAGACGCCTTTTCCATTTCACTTCCGGATGACTCCGGCAGGGGGGATCGCTGGGCGCAGCCACCCAAAACCGTCAGCGTCAGGAGGATGACGAGCCGCGTCGGGCATCCTGCTCGATACATGCCAGCACCTGTTCACATTGTTGATGGGCATAGCGCTCCAGAATTTCCAGCAGCCTCGCCTCATCGTGGGCACGAATGGCATCCAGCGAATCCCGCATGTAGCGCAGATTGTCCTCGATGATATCATTTCCCTGCCGCAGCGCCAGGAAACTGCACCGCCGGGCAGAAGGCCACAGATCCTGAATGAGCGTCACCAGAAAGGGGTTGTCGGCGTACGCCAGCGAGGCCTGGGTATACTCCACCCCCAGATTGAGGAAGCTCACCAGATCATTGCGTTGCTGGCAATCGCGCATCTGGTCGTACAGCCCTTCCATGCGGGCCATGTCTTCGTCCGTCCAGTTGGCCACCAGCTTGCGACTGGTATGGCTGAGAATCAGCCAGAGTGTCTCGTAGAGTCCACGGACAAAGGTCGCGTCCAGTTCTGTCACAAAGGTACCCTTGCGGGCCACACTGCGCACCAGATAACGCTTCTCCAGCAACAGCAGCGCCTCACGCACCGAACCGTGGCTGACATTGAGCTTCTTGGCCATCTGGCTTTCCAGAATACGCTCGCCGGAATGCAGCTGACCGGTGACGATCTGCATCTCGAGGTGCTGAGCGACCTGTTCCGTCAGGGTTTCCTTGGGCTTGAAATCAGTCAAGTCCGCCTCTCCGTTTTTTCAGAGGAGTGTGGCATAAATCTGGCTATTGGCAAAGTTCTACCCCAACTCATAGCCGGGAGCCGCTGATCAGCCAACCAGTGCCTCACTCTGCACACACAGGGCGGCCTGCCGCGCGCCGCGCTCCATGCAAGCCGCCACAGGCTGTCCGTCCAAGTGTGCGGCGAGAAAACCGGCAAAGAAGGCATCGCCTGCACCGTTGGTATCCACGACCTGGGTGACCGGCTCAGCTGGCTGGAACACCTGCTCCCCTTCCGCCGTATGCGCTTCCGCCCCACGCGCCCCGTGCGTGCAGACCACCAGCGCCTTGCCCTCATCCAGAAGTGTTCGAATCAGTCCCGAAGGATCCAGG
>RFIV01000317.1 GCA_003695085.1 Gammaproteobacteria bacterium | reverse complement strand
GTGTCAGGCGTGTCTGCATTCCGTCTGATGTGTCACAACCGCCTTCAGGCCTTCGAGGTCATGAATGGTGACTTCCCGGCCTCTTACATCCATGAGCCCTTGCTTGGCAAAGCGTGTCAGCAGGCGACTGACGGTTTCCACCGCCAGCCCCAGATAGTTGCCCAGATCAGCACGCGCCATGGGCAGCCGGAACTGGTAGGGTGACAGATGACGCCGCTCGTTGCGCTTGGAAAGTGCCACAAACATGGATGCCAGTCGTTCCTCGGCAGAATTCCGGGACAACATGACCGCCAATTCGCGGCTGCCACGGATTTCCTGGCTCATCAACTGAAAGAAGTGATGTTGCAAGGACGGAATCACCGATGCCAGCTGCTCAAGCTTTTCAAGCGGGATTTCGCACACGCTGCTACGCTCCAGCGCAACAGCGCAGCTGGTGTAACGGTCCATGCTTACCGAGTCCAGGGCCAGGATTTCACCGGGCAGATAAAAGCCGGTTACCTGCTCTTCCCCGTCTTCACTCACGGTATAGGTCTTGATGGAGCCACTCTTGACTGCAAAACAGGACGTGAAGGCATCATCCTGATAGAAGATGTGGTCTCCGCGATCAAAGACGCGCCCCTGCTGAATGACATCATTCAGTTGCTCAAGCTCTTCCGACGACACCGCAATGGGCATGCAGAGCTTGCCAAGGTTACAGTGTGCACAGTCGTTGGACAGTGCAGTGGCCGTGCTGGCGATCCGTTGACCCATCGTCCGTCCTCTCCGGTGTGACTCAGGTAGCAAAAGTCTACACCTAAAGGATAGTTCATGAAAGTCAATATTTTTACAAAAGGTGTAACGGATTCACACGGCGAGAGGGAACTGGCCCTGATCCAGGGCTTCATAGTACCGGTCCAGGCGTTGGGTGTTGATGCGCACCCCTTCCCCAGCCGCCGAGACTGCGCCCAGCCCCAGCCCCCAGAGGGCATCCGGCTTGCGAACCACCGGCTGCAGCAGAAAGTAACCCGGCCGGGTTTCCGTATACCGCCCGAGCATGGCGCGGGCAGCCTCGTGATCCCGCTCCATGTAGACAGACGCCGGCAGAGTCAAACGCATGATCTGGTCAAGGGCACTGGCATGCTCCAACCGGAAGTGCAAGCGCTCGAAACCAAGGCTGCCGGCCATCCCGATGCAGTCCTGGAGTGTGCCGTGGGTCCACTGCTCACCATCGACAAAATTGAAGCACAGATCCGTGAAGCCCAACCCGTGAATCAGGGGCAGGACCCCTTCTTCGGGTGGCGGCCCACTCAGCTCAACCGAGCGCGGCATGTCCATCACCATGGCGGCACCCAGCTTGCGGTTCACCGAGTACATCAGTTTGGTCAGCTCAAGCGGGCACAACAGGCGCACCAGATCCGACACCCAGTGAATGCCCGCGATGTGCCCCTTCAGCTCTTCACGATACAGTTCCAGTTCCTTGAGCACATAGCCGACATAACGGCACCGTGCCTTGACATAGCTCTTGCTGGAAAAGGGCATGAATTCCATGCGAGGCACAGTCAGCGTCAGCAAGACCTGATGGTTTGCCAGCTGGTGGATGCCCAAATCGCCTTCCCGGCCGGGCGCATGCAGCCCCTGTACCGCTCCGGGGTACAGTAACGCCGTCCAACTGGTGTCGGCGGGCCAGGATAGTCCTTTCATCGTGTGTGGCATACGTGTATGCGCCAGGGGTTGCCTGAATATCTCCACCGGGTTGATCGATACCACATTAGCCTGAATCATTTGCCCACCTCCTCCGGTCGGTTGTGTATTCAGGCATGTACGAGTGTACGCTGCCACCGATCCGGTCGTTTTGACGGGCATCAATTACCTGCACAAAAAGGAGCATTGCACTGCGCAGGTTTGACCTGCTAGATTGAGCGCCCGACAACATAAGGAGCACCCAGATCTTGAACAGCCTGCGTGGCCTGCTGTTTTACGCCTTGTATGTCCCCAGCATGATCTTCTATACCAGCACCCTGATCTGTGTGGGCCCCTTCCTGAGCGAAGCCCGGCGCTATCAGTTGGTGCAATGGTTTGCACGATACATCCTCCGCCTGACACAGCTTGCGGCCGGATTGCGCTATGAGATTATCGGAATGGAGAACATTCCCGCAGAGCCCTGCGTCGTCTGCGCCAATCATGAAAGTGCGTGGGAAACCTATTGCCTGGGCAGCCTGTTCCAGCCCCAGTCCGCAGTACTGAAAAAGGAGCTGCTGGCCATCCCCTTCTACGGATGGGCCGTGCGCTTTTTTCACCCCATTGCCATCGACCGCAGCAAACCGACCACAGCGATCAAACAGCTGTTGCGTCAGGGCCAGGCAGCTTTGGAAGCCGGACGCTGGGTCGTGATCTATCCGGAGGGGACCCGGGTGCATCCCGGCGAAGTCGTCCGCTATAACAAGGGCGCAGCCTCGCTCGCTGCGCGAGCCGGCGTCCCCATACTGCCTGTCGCACACAATGCCGGAGATGGATGGCCCAAGGGCCGGCTTGCAAAGCGCCCGGGCAGACTGAAGG
>RFIV01000316.1 GCA_003695085.1 Gammaproteobacteria bacterium | reverse complement strand
CTGGCGGACAACCTGCGCCGCATGGCCATGGGAGCGCGCCTGAAACCCTATCGGCCGCAGAGACGCTGGCTGGCGCTGATTTCAACCGGAGACCGGCATGCCGTTGCGTCGCGTGGTGCCCTGGGGCTTGAAGGCGACTGGGTATGGCGTTGGAAGGACTGGATTGATCGCCGGTTCATGCGTCGCTTCCAGGACGTGCCGGTGATGCAGGAAAAGGCTCCGCCTCCGTCACCGATTCCGTTGGATGAACAGGAACAGACTCAGGCCATTTCGGCGGTGGCCATGCGCTGTGGTGGCTGCGGGGCCAAGGTGGGCAGTACGGTGCTGAGCCGCGCCCTGGATGCGGTCCACCCCATTGAGCGTGACGATGTGCTGGTGGGGTTGAAAGCGCCGGATGATGCTGCGGTGGTGAAGGTGCCTGATGGCATGGCGGCGGTACACTCCATCGACTTTTTCCGGGCGTTTATCGATGATCCCTACATGTTCGGGAAAATTGCCGCCAATCACAGCCTGGGTGACCTCTTTGCCATGGGGGCTGCTCCACAGTCAGCCACGGCGGTGGCTACCGTGCCGCCGGGGCTGGAAAGCAAGGTGGAGGACACCGTGCGGTTGATGATGACCGGTGCGGTGGAGGTGCTCAATGCGGCGGGGTGCGCACTGGTGGGCGGGCACACCGGGGAGGGCAGGGAGCTGGCCCTGGGGTTTGCGGTAAACGGCTACATTGATCCGGCCGAGGTGATGCAGAAAGGAGGCATGAAACCGGGGCAGGCGATTGTTCTCACGAAACCGTTGGGTACAGGCACACTCTTCGCCGCGCTTAAAAAGCTGGCAATCAAGGGACGCTGGATTGATGATGCCCTGGCGTCCATGTGCGTGTCCAACCAGCAGGCGGCTGCCATTCTTCAATCACACGGCGCAACCGCTTGCACGGACGTGACCGGTTTCGGTCTGCTTGGGCACCTGGTGGAGATGACGCGACCCTCCGGCGTCGATGCCATACTCTGGCTAAGGCGCCTGCCTGTACTCGCGGGAGCGGAGGAAACGCTGGCGGCGGGCGTGCAGAGTTCACTGGCGCCTTCCAACGTGCGCCTGCGGCGTGCCATTCATGATCAGGCAAAGTGGGTCAGCCACCCGCGCTATGGGCTGTTGTTTGATCCGCAGACGGCCGGCGGGTTGCTGGCCAGCGTGCCCTGGCAGCAAGCGGATGCGTGTGTGGATGCGCTCAGGGCGGCAGGCTATGTCGAGGCGGTGGTCATTGGACGGGTGGAGCCTCAGGGTGACGCGCTGGAGCCGATCAGGCTGGAGGAAGGCCCAGATCGGTCAGAAGCCTGACGAGAGCGGCCTGTTCGGTCTCGGGCCGGAACTTCTCCTGCCCGATTTGCCAGCACAGGTCGCGCAGCTCCTGCATCCAGCTAGGGTGTGTCTCGCCCTTGCGCAGCAACTGGCGCAAGGCTTCCGTATTGCCGGGAGGAAACAGGGCCGGATAATCCTCCCCCAGCAGGCCGGTGTTACCCGGAATTTTTGAGGCAATCACCGGAAGCCCCATGGCACAGGCCTCGGAGACAACATTGGCCCCCCCCTCCATGACGGAGCTGATCACCATGGCCTGTGCCGAGGCCATCCAGCGGGCAGTGGTTGCGGCGTCACACTCTCCCAGCCATCGGTAGTTGGGGTTGCGGGCCATTTCCGCCTCGGCCTGTTTGGCCCATTCAGCTGTATGCGCCTTGCCCAGCTGGACGACTTCAATCCGCGAATCCAGTGGCAGGTTGCGCACCGCACGTGCGGCGCGCAGGGGATCCTTCTCGTCACGCAGGTGCCCGACCACCACGACCCGCCAGGGAACCGTGACGGGTTGGTGCAGTCTCAGGGGGGAGGCCGATTGCCAGATGATGTGCAGCTTGCCATGTGCGTCTTCCGGAATATCCCGATGGATGAGACCATGCAGCCCGACCAGCGCATCCGCCACCCGCAGTGAGTGCGCAAAGACCTCTGGCTGCTCATGCTGGTAGTGGTAGACGTCTGTCCCGGTGAGTACCACAATCAGGGGCTTGTCGGTTGTGGTGGACCAGTGTGCGATCGCATCCGCACTGCGCGTGGCATGCAGGGCAATCAGCCCATCGGAATCCCGCGCGGGTGTGCGTGAGGTGATGTCCACGGTGTAGCCGGCCTCCCCAAGCAGGCGTGACCATCGTTCGGCCGTTGCTCGGTTACCATTGGTGGAGCCGGGTGGCGCCGGTGTAAGCAGGCAAATTTTTGGCATGACTGGCACAATAAAGTAGTAGGGGTGATAATAGTCACAAATTCACACAAAAGGGAACTAAAAGGATGCTTCGATTCACACTGAAAGTCCTCGCGTTGCTGGGGCTGACATCGGCCGTCATGGCCAAGACCTTTGTCTTTACAGCGATTCCGGACGAGGATGAAACCCGCCTCAAGGAACGTTTTGGCAAGGTTGCCGATTATCTGGCGAAGGAACTGGGTGTCGACGTCAAGTACATCCCGGTGAAATCCTACGCAGCGTCCGTGGCGGCCTTTCGCAACAATCAGGTACAGATGGCCTGGTTCGGAGGGCTGTCCGGCGTACGCGCACGGCTGGCGGTGCCGGGCTCTCAGGCTCTGGCTCAGGGCGTGGAAGACAAGGCCTTCGTGACCTATTTCATCGCCCACAGCAGCACCGGTCTGAAGCCCTCGGACGACTTCCCCAAAGCCATGGCCGGCAAGACCTTCACCTTCGGTTCCAAGGGCTCCACGTCCGGGCGCCTGATGCCCGAGTACTACATCCGACAGGCTTTCGGCAAGGCACCGGAGGAGGTGTTCAAGCGCGTGGGTTTCAGTGGCAACCACTCCAAGACCCTGTCTCTGGTTGCATCGGGGGCGTATGAAGTGGGCGCACTGAACTTCAAGGTTTGGGAGAACGAGAAGGCAGCGGGCAAGATCGACATGTCCAACGTGCAGATCATCTGGAAAACCCCGCCTTACCCGGACTACCAGTGGTCCATCCGTGGTGATGTGGACCAGCAGTTCGGCACCGGTTTCATGGAGAAGGTGCGCCAGGCCCTGCTCAACATGAAGGACAAGACGCTGCTCGACGCCTTCCCTCGCTCAGGTTTCATTCCTGCGAGCAACGACGATTACGCACCCATCGAAAAGGTGGGTAAGGAAATTGGCCTGCTCGATTGATGACTCAGGTTGCGTTGCGTGAAGCGGTGGTCACCTACAACGGCCACCGCGCTCTGGGACCGGTGACGCTTACCACCCACCCGGACGAGTGCATTGTGCTGGTAGGTGAGAGCGGTGCAGGCAAATCCAGCCTGTTGGGTCTCATCCGAGAGCAGGTGCGGGATCGGGTGGCCTGGTTGCCACAGGAGCTGGGGCTGGTGCCGCAGCTGTCTGTCTATCACAACACCTACATGGGACGGCTGAACCGTTACCCGGCGTGGCGCAATGTGCTGAATCTGGCACGTCCGTGGCGACAGGCCGTGAGTGATATCCGCCCGTTGCTGGCCAGTCTGGGCATCGACTCCGAAATGTGGAAGCCGGCAGGCGAGCTGTCGGGCGGTCAGAAGCAGCGGGTGGCGGTCGCCCGCGCCTTGTATCAGGGGGCAGACATGCTGCTGGCGGATGAGCCGGTGTCGGCGCTGGACAAGGAGTGGGCCGATCGGGTGATGCAGCTGCTGGTCAGCCGCTATCCGACCGCCGTCATCGCCCTGCATGATATTGATCTGGCCCTGCGCTATGCCCATCGCATCATCGGCATCCGTGGCGGGCAGGTGGTGATGGATGCCCCGACTGAACGACTGACCCGCGATGAACTGATGGCCCTCTATCCCAGCCGGTCGGCTCCGGATGTTCAGTCTTAGCGCGCGTCGCCACTGGGATCGGCCGCGCTATGCGCCGGCTACCCGCATCTCGCTGACCTTTACTGCGCTGGCCGCAGTATGCTTGCTGTTTGCGGACATAGAGATTTCCACGTTTGATCCCTGGGCGGAAACACTGCGTTTCCTGAAAGGGTTTGTGACCCCCGATCCCGGCAATTGGACGGATGTGGGGGGCGCACTGCTGCGGACACTCGCCTTTGCCTTCGTGGGTGTCGCATTGGGATGCACGCTGGGCTTCGGGCTGGCGCTCCTGTTCCGGTACCGGTTCGTAAGGGCGGGGTGTGCGTTTGTGCGTGCGATTCACGAGCTGTTCTGGGCGCTGATCTTTCTGCAGTTTTTCGGCCTGCATCCGCTGACCGGCGTGCTGGCCATCTGCATCCCCTATGCCGGGG
>RFIV01000041.1 GCA_003695085.1 Gammaproteobacteria bacterium | reverse complement strand
GGGAATGAGCGGGGCCGCGCTTCAGGGACTGCTGCGCAATCCGCTGGCAGACCCGGGGATTCTGGGGATTTCCGGCAGTGCGGTACTGGGGGCGGTGCTGATGATGTATTTCTTCGCCTCGTCCGCGCTTTCGGTCTGGGTGCCGGTGGCAGGGATGGGGTTTGCGTTGGGTGCTCTGTGGGCTGTGCTGGCGCTGGTGGGGCGTCGGCCGGATGCTCTGTGGATCATTCTCGCCGGAGCCGCCATCAATGCCCTGACGGCCGCATTGCTGACGCTGGCGCTCAATCTGGCGCTCAATCCCTTTGCTGTACAGGATGTGGTGTTCTGGATGATGGGCGGGTTCGATTCGCGCACACTGATGCATGCGGGGATGGTGGCCCTGCCGGTACTGGCGGGCATCGGATTGATTGTCAGTCAGAGGCGGGCACTGGATGTGTTGACACTGGGGCCGGAGGCGGCCCATTCCCTGGGCGTTGAGGTCGCCCGGGTCCAGCGCAAGGTGGTGATCGGGACCGCATTGTCCGTCGGGGCGGTGGTCAGCGTGTGTGGTGGTATCGGTTTTGTGGGGCTGGTGGTGCCTCACCTCGTGCGCCCGCTGGTCGGCTGGAAGCCGGGCGCAACCCTGTGGCCCTCGGCCCTGGCAGGTGCCCTGCTGACACTGCTGGCCGACCTGCTGGTGCGTGCGCTGCCCCTGGCCACGGAGCTCAAGGTGGGCGTGATTACGGCACTGATCGGCACGCCCTTCTTCCTTTGGCTGATTCTCAAGGGGCGCAGCCGATGGCAGGCATGATCTCGCCAACCTTGTTGCGCGCATCCGGGCTTCGTCTGACCCGATCCGGGCGATGCCTGCTCAACGATGTGTCGGTGAGCATCGCGGCGGGTGAGCTGATTGCGGTGCTGGGTGCCAACGGCGCCGGCAAGAGCACGTTGCTCCAGGTGTTGCGGGGCGGCTGGGAAGCAGAATCCGGCGACGTGTGGCTGGGTGATGAGCCATTGGCCACGTTCTCACCCACCGCCCGGGCACAAAGGATGGCCTATCTGCCGCAGCAGGCCGCGGTGTGTCGGTGCGTGATCTGGTGGCACTGGGACGCTTCCCGCATGGCGAACCTGACCCGGTGGCACGCAGGCACCCGGCGGTGGACGCGGCCATGGAGGTGACCGACTGCGCCCACCTGGCGGATCGCGATGCCATGACCCTTTCCGGAGGCGAGAGCGTGCGTGTGTTGCTGGCTCGGGCACTGGCAGTGGAGGCACCCATTCTCCTCGCCGATGAACCCCTGGCAGGGCTGGACCCGGCGCATCAGTTGGATGTGCTGGCACGCTTGAAACAGTGGGTGAGTGAAGGGCGAAGTGCCGTTGTGGTGATGCATGATCTGACGCTGGCGGCCCGCTTCGCCGACCGGGTCTGGCTGCTGCACGAAGGGCACCTGATAGGTGATGGCGCGCCTGATGAGGTGCTCACAGACACGCGGCTGGCCCAGGCCATGAATGTGCAGGTGATCAGAGGCGAGCATGCGGGACAACGCTTCATGATTCCCTGGGATCCGTTACCATGAGAACCCACGGCGTCTGGCTGGTGGCAGCGGCGCTGTCCCTGTCTCTTCACGCTGCGGTACTCATGGTCTGGCCTGCGCCCGAGCGTCAACTGGGGGAGAACGGAGCGTCCGCCCTGTCTGTGCAATGGCAGCCGGTGCAGTCATCCGGAACAACGCAGGACACGACGCCTCAACCCGATACCCGAAATGAGCAGGACGGATCTGAATCAGTGGCTGAACCGGTTGCGGAACCAGTTGTAATCGAACAGCCAAAGGATATCCCTGCCGACAACCATGAAAAGGTACTGACTGCGCCGGATGGGGAGCGTGCGGCGCAGGTGAGCTCGCATCCGGACGTGAACCGGCAGGTGCCTGACACAGGCGTGGAGGCAGAACACGAGAACCGGAATGCGCAGAAAGCGCAACCGGAGAATGCCATTCAACCCGATGCTCAGGAAAGTCCGCTCGCGGCGCCAGGACAGGCTGCCAGCACGCCGAGGCAGGCGAAGGTATCCTCACGGCCCTCTGCGCCCGTGTCGGCAGCCACCCCGGAACAGGAAAGGTCGCCGGAGGTGAGCTCAACACCGGATCCGAAACCATTGAACCTGTCGCTGCCAACGACGTTTGGCCAGGAAACCCACGCCGTGCCCACCGCGCCGCGGTACCGTCTGGGGCAGGGACAAACCCCTCATCCGCCCTATCCCTATCTGGCCCGACGTATGGGCTGGCAGGGGCGGGTGGTCATACGCCTGATTGTCGCAGCGGATGGTCGTCCCCTGCAGGCGGAGGTAGCTGAAAGTTCCGGGTATCCGGTATTGGATAATGCAGCGCTGGAAACCCTCAGGCGCTGGCGGCTGGCACCTTCATCGGTAGATCAGGAACAGCTTGAGATTGCGATTGAGTTTCGCCTGAACCCCTGAAGGGAGCCGGGGGCAACCGTTTCCCCGGCTGATCAGAAAGGTGGCTGATCGGCGCAGTGATTTTGGAGCCTCAGGAGTCCAGCGTGTACGCTGTTTTCTCCAGCTCGCCGTTGATGTCCTCGATGAACTGGAAAGTGTGCCAGGCAATGCGCACGATGTCGTTGTTG
>RFIV01000004.1 GCA_003695085.1 Gammaproteobacteria bacterium | reverse complement strand
GTACCAGTTCCCCCACTTCGGCGATCAGGCCGCACTCTTCCGCCACGGGCACGAATTCGGCCGGAGATATCAGCCCCCGCTCGGGATGATGCCAGCGTACGAGAGCTTCCACGCTCTCCACCAGGCGCGTCCGGGCATTGAGCTTGGGTTGATAGTACACTTCCAGCTCGTTGCGCTGCAGTGCCTTGCGCAGCTCGCTTTCCAGCTCGAGGCGCTGCGACGACAGGTTCTGCAACATCTTGCTGTAGAACTCGAAGGTATTGCCCCCCAGATACTTGGACTGACGTACCGCCGATTGTGCCTGGGCCAGCAGCGTCTGCAGTTCGCGCGCATTGTCCGGTGCCAGCGTGATGCCCAGTGATGCCGACAGGTAGATCTCCTGATCTCTTAGCGTGAAGGGCACCTTGAGCGCGTCGAGCACCTTTTGCGCCAGCTCCCCGGCTTCCGCCCGGTTGCGGACCTTGTGCAGGATGGCAAATTCGTCGTTGCCCAGTCGGGCGAGTGTTTCGGCATGTTGTGCCAGCCCCGACAAGCGCTGTGCCACCTGTTTGAGGAGCTGGTCGCCCCCGTCATGGCCCAGGCTGTCGTTCACGTGCCGGAAGCGGTCCACATCCACCACAATCAGCGCATAGCGCTCGAACTCATCGCGCATCTTGTTCAGCGCCTGGTGCAGGCGGTCCTTGAACTGCACGCGGTTGGCGAGGCCCGTCAGATCATCGTAGTTGAGCAGGTAGTGCAGCTGTTCATCGGCACGCTTGCGCTCGCTGGTGTCGATGAAAATCCCTGCATACAGGGAGGTCCGTCCCTTGTCGTCGCGCACGGCAGAGAGCTGCATCCACTGCGGATAGTAATCCCCGGACCGGCGTTTCTCGTAGATTTCACCCTGCCACTGCCCTTTCACCGCCAGCTCTTCGCAGATCCGGCGATAGACCTGTTCCCGTTGCGGCGTGCCGCTGACGTCCATGAGCGTCCGGCCAATCACATCTTCCGGCGCATGGCCCGTGATGCGGGTGAAGGCGGGGTTGACGGTGAGGAAGCGGAAATGCTCGTCCAGCGCGAAAACGGCCTCGGCCGTGGAGTCGAAAACCGTCTTGGCCAGTCGCACCTGCTCATCCCGTGCATGATCCAGCGTGATATCCCTGCGTGTGCCGATCATTCGGGTGGCACGCCCATCCGGGTCCCGTGCGACGACCTTGCCGCAATCTTCCACCCAGAGCCAGCCATCGTCAGTTTTGACGCGGTAACTCACCCGGAATTGCTGATCCTGCTTGAGGCAGTCTATCAGGGCCTGGCGCAGGGCCAGGCTGTCTTCGGGGTGTACGATGCCGCGAAGACGGGCGACAAAGGCCTCCGAGGTCATCTCGCTGGGACCGAAGGCCGGGTGAAAGCCGGATTGAAATACGCGCCCCTGCGTAATGTCCCAGTCCCACAACGCCAGACCGGTCGCCTCAATCGCCTGACTGAGCCGGTGCTGGCTTTTCACCAGTGCGTCGCTGATGGTCTTGCGCAGCCGTACCTGCTTGTTGAGCTGCTGATTGGCCTCCTCAAGCTCGCGGGTGCGTTCCCGAACGGCGGTGGTCAGTTCGTGGCGGGCGGCTTCCAGTTCCGCAGTAATCTGCTCGCGCTGGGCGACTTCAAAAGCCAGTTGCTGGTTCAGTTGCTCGCTGTGCTGACGGGCGTTGTCCAGATAGGTAATGAGGTTCTGCTGGATCAGGCCCTTTCTCGCATAGTGAGACGAGGCCCGGAACCAGAGCAGCGCGACCGGGTACAAAAAGGCGGCCAGCAATCCCCATTCGAGGTACAGGTGGGGGCTGATGGCGCCCTGCCGTTCGATGTACAGGCCGGCCAGCCAGCTCACGGGGGTAAGCGCAATGAGCGCGAAGCCTGCCGGTACTGCGCCAAGAAAGTAGAGCAGCAGGCATGTTGCCCCCATGATGCCCTGGGTGGCAACCTCCAGCGCCGGTTCGGGCAGCGACCCGAGCTGCAGCGCCAGGCCGCCACCCAGAAGCATGGGGATGCCCGCCATGATGACGAGGCTGATGGCGTTGAGAATATAGAGGACACGCGGGGGCGTCGCTTCAGCATCCAAGCGTGTCTGAATCGTGCGGCCCAACAGGACAATCAGCAGGGATTCGGCAACCATGAGCGCGGCCCAGGAGGTATACCCGGTGGGCAGCGCGTCCCAGGCATGCAGGCCGAGTGTCGTGGCGACCGTAATGAGCATCAGCAGCAAAGCTGACAGCGGCGCACGCGCTCCGAGGCGCGCAAATTGCTCGATGCGTACGGCAAGCGGCTTGGGTCGGGCCATTTCCGCCATCAGTCGGATGCTGCCCGAGACGGACTCGTTTTCGTGTGCAGGCATGTTAGACTGTGGCGCCACGGGACTGCTGAACATGGCTCCATTAAATAGGATCGCTGCGCAGCATACAAGACACGCTGTCCCGTCTCTGTGCCGAATTGTGAATTTGCATTCATTTTTATGAGGAAAGCATGACCCAGACGCTCCTGCTCGATGCGCTCAACCCGTCACAGCATGAGGCGGTGACCTGTGAAGCCCCCGGATTGCTGGTGCTGGCCGGGGCGGGTTCGGGCAAGACTCGGGTGCTTGTCCATCGTATCGCCTGGCTCATTCTCGAGGGTCGCGCACCGGCGCATGGCATCATGGCGGTGACCTTTACCAACAAGGCCGCGCGTGAAATGCGCGAGCGGGTGGATGCACTGGTGGGTGAGCGGGCTGCAGGCATCTGGCTGGGCACCTTTCACAGCTTGTGCCATCGTCTGTTGCGGGCGCACTGGCGTGAAGCCAACCTGCCCGAAAACTTCCAGATCATGGACAGCGAAGACCAGTTGCGCCTGATCAAGCGGATTATACGGGACATGCAGCTGGATGAAGGCAAGTTCCCGCCCAAGCAGGTGCAGCACTTCATCAACAAGGAAAAGGACGAAGGCCGGCGCAGTCACGCCATTGATCCGGTGGGCGACTATTGGATGAAAACGGTGGTCGGCATTTATCAGCAGTACGAGCAGGCCTGCAATCGCTCAGGGTTGCTGGACTTCGGGGAACTGCTGTTGCGGGCTCACGAGCTCTGGCTCAACCGACCGGGCTTGCTCGAGCATTATCAGCAGCGCTTTCGCCATATTCTGGTCGACGAGTTTCAGGACACCAACGCCATCCAGTATGCCTGGCTCAGGGTGCTGGGTGGTGGCAAGGTGCCCATGACCGTGGTGGGAGATGATGACCAGTCCATCTATGGCTGGCGGGGCGCGCGCATCGAGAATATTCAGCGCTTCAGCCAGGACATGCCCGGCACCGAAATCATCCGGCTTGAGCAGAACTATCGCTCCACGCAGACCATACTGGATGCGGCCAATGCGGTCATCAGCCGCAACAGTGAGCGGCTGGGCAAGCAGCTCTGGACGGAACGGGGGCAGGGCGAACCCATTCAGCTGTACACGGCCTTTAACGAACAGGATGAAGCCCATTTCATCGTTGACCAGATTCAGCAATGGGTAGAGGGCGGGCGGCTACGACGCGAGGCGGCTGTTCTCTATCGTTCCAATGCCCAGTCGCGGGTGATCGAGGACATGCTGGTGCGTTCCGGGGTGCCGTACCGGGTCTACGGCGGGCAGCGATTCTATGATCGCCTGGAAATCCGCAATGCGCTGGCCTATTTGCGCCTGATTCGCTTTCCCGGAGACGACGCGGCGTTCGAGCGCGTGGTCAATGTGCCTGCACGCGGGTTGGGCAACAAATCCGTTGAAACGCTCAGGGACATCGCCCGTTCAGAAGGTATTCCTCTTTGGGAGGCCGCCCACAGAGCGCTGCAGCAGGGACGGATTCGCGGCAAGGGACAGGGCGGGTTGAAGCAGTTTCTGGCGACGCTGGATACTCTGCGCTCGGAGGCAGAGCGCCTGTCACTGACGGATCTGGTCAAGAAGGTGCTGGAGCAAACCGGCTTGCTGGACTTTCACGCTGCCGAGAAGGACAAGGGCGAAACCCGCAAGGAAAACCTGGAAGAACTGGTCAACGCGGTCAGTGCCTACGAAGGCGAAGCCGATCCCCTGGCCGAGTTTCTGGCGCAGGCAGCACTGGATGCCGGCGAGCAACAGGCGAGTGAAGACCAGGATGCAGTACAGCTCATGACGCTGCACAGCGCCAAGGGGCTGGAGTTTCCCCTGGTATTTCTGGCGGGCATGGAGGAAGACCTGTTTCCGCATGCCATGTCCATGGAAGAACCCGGGCGGCTGGAGGAAGAGCGGCGTCTGGCGTATGTGGGCATTACCCGTGCCATGGAGCGCCTGGTGCTGACTCATGCTGAAACCCGCCGCCTGTATGGTCAGGACAAGTACCACGCGCTGTCGCGTTTTGTGCGCGAGATACCGGCGGAGCTGATTGAAGAGGTGCGCTTGCGAGGAAGCGTGGCGATTCCCGCTGCCGGTCAGCGCGGCAGTCAGCCGATGCAGGAAGAGGCGGAAGGTTTGGCGTTAGGCAGTCGCGTTTGCCATCCCCGTTTTGGTGAGGGGACCGTGCTCGCCTGTGAAGGGCATGGCCCCCATGCTCGGGTACAGGTGAATTTTGATGAAGCGGGCAGCAAGTGGCTGGTACTGTCCTATGCCAAGCTGGATGTCATTGGATGATCGGTGTGAACGTCACTTAACCCACCGGCCGGATTCCGGAGGCGGCCTCAGGTGCGTGCACCGCAGTCGCCGGAGGAAACGGGCGGGTGGGCTCAACCTTGTCGCCAAGGCTGGAACATGTATACTGCCCGACGGTGAATAAAAAATAACGAATAAGGAGTTCTGCCCGCATGATACGACGCAGCCTGCTCAAATCGCTCGGCGTCAGCCTGATGGCGCTGGGACTGGCCGCCTGTTCCGGCTCTGACAAGTCCGCCTCATCCACCACGCAAACCGCTGATCAGCCTCCGGCCCAGACCTTCCAGTGGAAGCTGGTGACCTCCTGGCCAAAGAACTTCCCGGGTCTCGGTGAGGCACCCGAACGCTTCGCCAGGGAAGTGGAGCGCATGAGTAACGGCCGCCTGAAGATCAAGGTCTACGGGGCCGGTGAGCTGGTGCCGGCGCTGGAAGTCTTTGATGCCGTCTCACGTGGTACGGCCGAGATGGGGCACGCTGCAGCCTACTACTGGAAAGGCAAGGTGCCCGCGGCGCAATTCTTTGCCACCGTGCCCTTTGGGCTGACGGCACAGGAACTCAATGCCTGGATCATGTATGGCGGCGGCATGGAGCTGTGGCGTGAAGTCTATGAGCCCTTCGGTGTGATTCCCTTTCTCGGTGGCAACACCGGCGTGCAGATGGGAGGTTGGTTCAACAAGGAAATCAATTCCCTGGCGGACCTCAAGGGCCTGAAGATGCGCATTCCGGGGCTTGGGGGCGAAGTGCTCAAGCGTGCCGGCGGTACGCCGGTTCAGCTGCCGGGCGGCGAGATCTTTACTGCCCTGCAGACCGGCACCATTGACGCCACCGAGTGGGTCGGCCCCTACAATGATCTGGCCTTCGGCCTGCACAAGGCCGCCAAGTACTACTACTATCCGGGCTGGCATGAGCCGGGCACGTCACTGGAATTCACCGTCAACAAGAAGGCCTTTGAAGCCCTGCCGAAAGACCTGCAGGCCATCATTGAGGTGGCGACCCGCATGATCAACCAGGACATGCTGGATGAGTACACGGCGCGCAATCAGGCTGCACTGGACGAACTGGTGAACAAGCACGGTGTGGTGGTCAAGCAGTTCCCGGACGAAGTCCTCAAGCAGCTTGAAGAAATTGCCCGCCAGACAGTTGCCGAGATCGCGGCACAGGACCCGATGACGCAGAAGGTTTATGAGTCCTATCTCGCCTTCCGCAAGAACGTGGTCCAGTATCATCACCTGTCCGAACAGGCCTATATCAACGCCCGCTCGGACTGACATCTGGCAAAGTGAAATTGACGAGACGAAGTGCAGGCCCGGTTTAACCGGGCCTGTTGCTTTCCGGGGCCATACAGGACGCGGGAAGTCTGCCGCTCCAGGATTGCAAGCGGTGACCTGGGTGCGGTGTCAGTCGTCCTTGGGCACTGGCCGGATGCGCCCCATCTCGTCGATGGCCACCAGCACAAAGGTCGCTTCCGTCACCTTGCGCTGTTCATCG
>RFIV01000315.1 GCA_003695085.1 Gammaproteobacteria bacterium | reverse complement strand
GCCTCCTCGAGTCTTTGAACAACCCAAGGATGCCTTAGTTTGGCCGGGAGGACATCTCAAACTGTTATTTTTCGGACATATAACACTGTTGCTGACATCAGAATGCGACCCACCGCGCTGTCCGAGCGCTGATGGCCTTGGGCCCGCAACAATGGACCCAGCTTCGACTTCCCCTACGCCGGAAAGCGCGTTCGTAAACGCCTAACCGCCTCGGCATCTCGCATCGACCATCGTCGTTTGCGGAATGTCCTTGGACGACGAGATGTCGAAGCCAGTGCTTTCAAGCCGCCTCTCAATCATCGTTGACGCCAACGGTAAAGCGTAGCGCGGCTGATTCCCAGTATATGTGCCGCGTCACTTGCTGTCAGGCCATGTTCATCACGCAGGCGTTCAAATCGCTTCAGTTGTGCTAATCGAAAAGCAACTTCCGGCTTGTCAATCAGCTTGTCTTTTAAGCGGGATAACCGCATGATATTGCCTTGAAGGCCACAAACCTTCATCTCGAGGCCTCCTCTTTTTCTTTTCTGTTTCTCTTTCGAATGAGGGCTCTTTTTCATACATATCTTCAATGTCTCACATCTGTCTGAACCTGATTAGGTTGTTTTCTCCGTTTGAACTATACTTCTCGGTAATGCTTGGTGATTGTTTATTTTCGTAACGGCAGGACGGCATATCTCCGTGACACCCAACAATGCAAAGGGCGCCACGCAAGGGGTGGTTAATTAGTAGACATATCGGTTAATTTTATTGTCGATACAATTGGACAAACTCAATGAAGAAACCACATCCAGGACTCAATGCTGCACACGTCTTACATACCATTAGAATGCTGACGGTTGCCGTAGCCCAAATTGAATATTCACTTCGAGAAAGCGAAGCTTCCGTGCACACGCTATCACAATCATTCACCAACATCCTTGAACAACTGCATAGCGCTGCTCGCGTAAAAGAAGGAAATTTGTTGGCCAAACAACTTGAACAGCTACAATGCGAAACCAACCGCTGTATCGTTTCTTTTCAGTTTTTTGACCGTCTGGCGCAGCGTCTCCATCATGTGAAAGAAGGGCTACAGAAACTGGCCGAACTGATCGCCGATGGCGATTCGTTATCCCAAACAAGTGCTTGGGACAAACTCCAAAACGAAATAAGAAGCCGGTATAGCATGCCCGAAGAACGCGTCATGTTTGATGCAATTTTAGCTGGTGCAAGTGTTGATGAAGTGCTGGAAAAATTTATCAAGAATTTTGATGAGACGGTCAAACCAAAGGGTAACAACGACGTTGAACTCTTCTAAATCTAATTTTTTTCACCCCTGACACGCGCCAAGATTGCCGACGCTATTTTATCCAGCGGGAGAATTTCAGCCGCCGCACCCAATTTTACAGCATGACCAGGCATGCCCCATACCACAGACGACTGCTCATCCTGGGCAATGGTCCAGCCGCCTGCCTCTTTGATATGCAAAAGGCCTTGTGCGCCATCCTCTCCCATTCCTGTTAATAACACGCCAATGGCGCGCGAACCAGTTTGCTCTGCGACAGAATCAAATAACACATCCACACTCGGTCGGTGTCGACAAACTCGCGGGCCGCGCTCCAATTCACAGAGATACTGTCGCCCATCCCAGCGAACCCTTAAATGATGATCGCCTTCCGAAATTATCACCCTTCCAGGAAAGACTTCCAATCCATGACTGGCTTCCATCACTTCAAAAGGCAACATTTTGTTGAGACGAGCAGCAAATGAGGCACTAAAGCCCGCTGGGATATGTTGCACAATGACAATGCCTGGCACTTCCTGCTGCAACCCAGACAAGACTGCCGTCAAGGCATCCAAACCGCCTGTTGACGCCCCCATAGCAATCAATTCGCGCTTGCTGATTGATGTTGGCGATGTGCGAATTTTGGTCGCTCGTTCTCTCTGCTGGGCCGCCAATGCTTGCAATCGTGCCTGTCTCACTAATAAGGCCTCGCGACTCACATTGGCCGCCATCCGGAGCTTTTGGCGCACCAACTCGGCAAACTCCTCAAGGCCCTCGCGCAGATCACCCTGCGGTTTCGGCACATAATCTAGCGCCCCGATCTCCAGCGCATCCAATGTGATTTGACTTCCCTGTTGCGTGAGACTTGAGAACATAATCACAGGCATCGGGCGTAGGCGCATCAGGTTGCGCAGGAAGGTCAGTCCATCCATCCGTGGCATTTCAACATCCAACGTTATGACATCCGGATTTAAGGCCTTGATAACTTCACGCGCCTCATACGGGTCGCTTGCCTCTCCAACCACACTAAGATCAGGCGCTCCATTGATGATCTCTTTGAGAAGCGCTCGTATCAACGGAGAGTCATCGACCACCACCACACGAATATTTTTCATCACTCACTCCTCGAACAGATCCACCTCACCAGCCACAGACATACGATCAATGACGCCAAGATATCTATGTTCTCGTTTAAGCAAAGTGTCATTATGCAGAGACTTCAATCGTTTAAGTCGTACTCTGCCTGTCAATGGTTCATAAATAATCTTTCGTGGTTGCGTTCCACCCAGATCGGCAGCCACAGCGTGATAACCTTCCAACTGCAGATATCGCTCGATAAACTCGATATTGCGTTGACCCACATCGCTCATGCCCGACACCACCTTCGCGCCGCCGAACAACTTGAACTCCAGGCGGCCACGGCGAGCGCCCATCTTGAGCAGGGCATTGATCAGGTGTTCCATGGCGTGATTGCCGTACCGGAAAGCGGCACTGAGCAGTTCCGTGGGGCTGTCATCGCTGTGCGGCAGCATGAAATGATTCATACCACCGCACCCCGCCTCCGGGTCGCGCACGCAGGCCGCAATGCAGGAGCCAAGCACGGTGCCGATGAGCTCATTCTGGCAGGTCACATAGAACTCACCGGGCAGAAGCTTGACCATCACGCACTCGCGGCGCTTGTCCCAGAACCGGTTGACATGCTCGAAGCCGGGCGTGGGCGCAAAGGGCAATGTTTTTTTTCCGGGTCGCATGGTCAGTGCTCCTGCTTCTGGTAGAGGGTTCGTGCCACGGGACGGAACTGATTGCTGAGGCCATGCAGGCTTTCCGAGTGTCCCATGACCAAATAGCCTTCCGGCTGCAATGACTCGGCAAAGCGCTGAATCAGTGCCATTTTCGTGGGCTTGTCAAAGTAGATCACCACGTTGCGGCAGAAAATTACGTCAAAGGGCTCGGTGTGCCGAAAGGGACGAACTAGGTTCAGCTGCTGAAACATCACCCGCTCGCGCAGCGCAGCCCGGACACGTGCCTTGCCCGCCTGTCGCCCCTTGCCGCGCAGAAACCAGCGCTTGCGAATGCGCTCATCCACACCGTCCAGACGCTCAAGCGGGTAGATGCCCTGGCGTGCCGTGTCCAGCACGTCGGAATCGATGTCCGTGGCCAGCAGCTCGAAGGGCATGTTGGCCTCTGCGAGCGTGATGGCGATGGACCAGGGTTCCTCGCCGGTCGAACACCCGGCTGACCAGACCCTGAGGCGCGACTGACCTGCCGCCCTTGCGGCCGGGACAATCTCGTCACGCAGGTAGGCGAAATGGTGCGGCTCGCGGAAAAAGGAAGTCAAATTGGTCGTGAGAGCATTGATGAACTTACTAAATTCCGTCTCTTTATGCGAGTCGAGGTAATCAGCATATTCCCTGAAACTTGAAAGTCCAAGGGCTCTGAGCCGTTTCGCCAGCCGGGCATAGAACATTTCAAATTTGGCGTCCGGTACCACGATGCCGGTATGCGCCTGGCTCAGCGCCCGCAACCGCTCAAAATCAGCCCATTCGAAGGCAAACTCCCGTTGCGTTCCGGTGTCCGGGGTGTCGCCCATGATCATGCCTCGGTGTTGACCGGCAATGCGTCATCCAGCCCTAGATCACGCAAGGCGTCAACCAAAACGTCTGGCACGCCAACGAGGGTCAGGCGGCCTCCCGCCCGGGTCTGCCGCCTGGCCAGTACCAGCAGCAGCTGAATGCCCAGCGTATCCACCACTTCAACACCCGACGCATCCAGCGTCAGGCCGCTGTCGGCGGGCTGGTCGTCAAACTGATGCCTAAGGTTCTCCACGTACTGAATGGTCAGCGCCCGGGGCAATTCAATCCGGTTCATGCTCTCCTCCCTGCGCCGCGGCAGCCGCAAACACCTCTGCAAACCCGTCCGGGTTGAGCAACTGGTCCAGATCCACCAGCACAATCATTCGGTCATTGTGACGGATCATGCCCGACATGAAACGGGTGTCCAGCCGATGCCCCAACGGCGGTGGTGGCTGGATGGCGGCATCGGGGATGTCCACCACGTCCGCCACGCGATCGACCACGATACCCATGACCGCCTCGGTGTCCGACACCTGCACGCTCACCACGATGATCACGGTTTCCCGGTCCGTGGTGGCATCCGGCAGACGGAAGCGCTTGCGCAGATCCACCACGGGCACGGCGCCCCCCCGAAAGTCCATGACGCCACTGACAAAGTCGGGCAGATTGGGCAGTGGCCGGGGCGCCTGCCAGGCGCGGATTTCGCGGACGCGTAGGATATCCACGCCATATTGCTCGCCACCCAGCACGAAGGTCAGGGCCTGACGGTGCTGCCCGTCATTGGCCGGATGCTCAGAACTCTTCCCATTCATCCTCGGGGTCCTCGGTCTTGTCGGGTTTGAGCGGGCTGACGATCTGGTCAGAAGCCGGGCCGGGCTTGCCTGCGACCGCTCCTGAAGACGGCGCGGGTGTGACCTGGCGGGGGGCACCGGCGGTCACGGCCTCCACGCCCTCCACCCGGAAGAAAGCCACCTGATGCGCCATGGAATCCGCCGATTCGATGGCCGACTCACTGGCCGAGGCCACTTCTTCGGCCAATGCCGCATTCTGCTGGGTGATCTCGTCCAGCTCGCTGACAGCGCGGTTGACTTGCTCGATCCCGCTGCTCTGCTCTTCCGTGGCACCGGCGATGTCCGAAATGTAACCGGTGACCTTCTTGACGTTGGCAATAATTTCCGCTAGGGCGTCACCCGATTCATTGACGAGCTTGCCGCCGGCTTCCACCTTGCGCACGCTGTCTTCGATCAGCTCCTTGATTTCACGGGCCGAGGTGGCAGACCGCTGGGCCAGGTTGCGCACCTCCGTGGCAACGACGGCAAAGCCACGGCCATGTTCACCCGCCCGGGCCGCTTCCACCGAGGCGTTGAGCGCTAGGAGGTTGGTCTGAAAGGCTATGTCATCGATGACTTCGATAATGTCCGAAATGCGGCTGCTGGCGGCATTGATTTCCTGCATGGAAGCGATGGTCCGGCGCACGATCTCACCGCCATGTTCGGCCTTGCTCTGGGTCTGAACAGCAAGTTCATTGGCTTCCCGGGCGTTGGTCGCCGTATTCCGCACATTGGCAGCGAGCTCCTCCATAGCAGAAGCCGTTTCTTCCAGATTCGAGGATTGCTTTTCCGTACGCTCGGACAGCTGGCTGTTGCCCGTGGCCACTTCCGTCATGGCCTGCTGAATGGTGCGGGTGGACTGGACAATGGCACGAATGGCATGGTGCAGCTTGTCCACCGCATTGTTCAGTGCCCGGGCGATGGTGCCGTATTGACCCTGGTAACCCGTGTCCAGGCTGACGGTCAGATCCCCGTTGGCGAGCGCCTCTGCGGTGCGCTGGACATCATCGAAGACTGTCTGAACCTGGTCAAGAATGGTATTGAGACCGCGGCTCAGGTTGAGTCCAAACCCTTCCTTGTCCTCCAGCCCGATGCGCGCGTCCAGCTTGCCTGCGGCCGCCTTTTCCACCAGACTCTGAATTTCCTGCTCCACCTTCAGCTGCTGGGTGATGTCCGCCCATTCCACCACGGACCCCAGGCGCTCGCCATCCGGCCCGATGACCGGAGCGGCCGTCAGGTCAAAATGGCGTGAGCCGATGGCAATGCGTGCCTTGTGCACGCCGTTGAGGTGGCTCAGCAGCTGGCGCTGGTGGGCCGGGTTCTTATGAAACAGGTCGATGTTCTTGCCAATCAGGTCATCGGCACGAAAGTCGGGAAAGACCTCGCGAATTTCCGCTTCCGCCACCTCGAACATCCGTTTGATCGCCGGGTTCATGTACACGATGTTGAACTGGTCATCCGCCACCATCACGTTGGTCGTGACCGTTTCCAGTGCCTGACGCAGCCGGCTGATCTCCTCAAACTGGGTCTTCAGGTTTTGCTGCATGGTCCGCAGTTCGCCATACAGCCCCGGTCGCTGGTCATCCAGCGCCAGCTTGAGGTTGCCGGAACGGATCTGGCGTGCAATCTCCGCCACTTCGGCCGGCTCGCCCCCGATTTCCGCCTGCAGGAAACGCCACAGCCTGATCAGGTTCAGGGCGGCAATGGCCATGACGGCGAGGACGCCCAGAATCATGACCCAGCTGGCCAGGCTCACCGAATTCAAGGCCCGGTTTACACGCACATCCGCACCCGACACGATGGTGTTACCAACCTTATCGAGTACCGATTCCAGTTTGTCAAAGGCTGACTGGAAGGTGGCGATTCCTTGCCGAGCGGCCGCCTCATTCTTCGCCCGGAGCTGACGCCGGGCCGCCTCAAAGTACCGTCTCAGAGGCGCCTCCACGCGCTGGATGAGTTCAGCCTCGTCGTCCGTCAGCCTGAGTGACCGCAGCCGCTCATAAGTTTGCTGCATGGCACGGATCACGTCATCCGCCTCGGCCGCCATCTCCTCCATGCGCGCCTGATCCTGCTCCACCACGGCGGCCAGATGGCGATAGGTCGCCGCCTCCAATCCCTCATGATACATGTCCAGGAGGGTGACCTCCCGCACCAGGTGCACGGCTTCACCCGTGCTGTCGGCCGTTGTGCGGATATCCCGCAATTCGTACAGCGTCAGCGCTGCCAGAATAACCAGTGCCCCCCCCATCAGGGTGGCAAACTGAATCATGGCCTGTCGGATACTCATTGTGTTTCTCCTTCCAGATCGGCCGGCACAGCCCCGGCCTGAGTGTCAAACAAGGTGTCCAGGTTGAGCAAGATGACCATACGGCCCGCATGTTCTGTGAGTCCGGAGACAAAGCGCATGTCAATCCGGGAACGGAACCGGGGGGCATCCTGAATGCTAGTGGCTGAGGCGGAAATCACGTCATTGAGTTGATCCACCACCAGTCCGCAGATCTTATCCCGGTCATTGTCACGGCGCCCCACGAGAATGACCACCGTATGTTTGTCGAAGGGACGCGTGCTCAGGCCCAGGCGCCGGCGTAGGTCGGTGACCGGCACAATGGCACCGCGCACATTGACCAGCCCGCATTCCCAAAGGTTCGCAAAAGGCACCCGGGTCACCGTCTCCCAACTGCGGATCTCGCGCACACGCAGGATGTCGATCGCATACACTTCGTCGCCCAGCGAGAAGGTCAGGTATTCGCGTGTGGCTATATCACTCATGGACCATCCCCTCCTTTTCCTTCAGCAACCCCATCAGGCCGTCCACATCCAGAATCAGGGCGACCCGCCCGTCACCCAGAATGGTTGCGCCGGATATGCCGGGCACACGCCGGTAATTGTCTTCCAAGGACTTGATGACAATCTGCTGCTGATTGAGCAGATCATCGACGAAAATGCCATAACGCTGACGGTCCGTTTCCACGATCACGACAATGCCGTCCTCCAGCGCCGGCCTTACTGGTTGGTGGACACCCAGTATCTCCGCCAGCCGGATGACAGGCACATACTCACCGCGCAGTTTGATGGTTTCGGTATCGCCACCCACGTAATGAATCATCGCTCGGTCCGGTTCCAGTGACTCCACCACCGACACCAGCGGAATGATATAGGTTTCGTCACCCACTTGAATAAGTTGACCATCCATGATCGCCAACGTCAGGGGCAGGCGGATGATGAAGGTCGTGCCTTTGCCTTCTTCTGATTCCACGCTGATACTGCCGCCGAGGGCTTGCACATTGCGACGCACCACATCCATGCCCACGCCGCGGCCGGACAGATCAGTGACCGCCTCCTGGGTAGAGAATCCCGGCTCGAAAATAAGTTCGTCGATCTGCTGTGGCGTCAGCCGCCCGTCCGCCGGCACCAGCCCCCGTTCCCGTGCTTTTTGCAAGACCCTGTCGCGGTTGATTCCACCTCCGTCGTCCGCCACTTCAATCACAATATTGCCTACCTGATGGTACGCCCGCAACCAGACATGACCGGTCCGGGGCTTGCCCGCCGCCTCCCGGGCCTCTGACGGCTCAATACCGTGATCAATGCTGTTGCGGACGAGGTGCACCAATGGATCAGTGATTTTTTCAATCACCGTCTTATCCACTTCGGTATTCTCGCCCGACATGACCAGTTCAATGTCCTTGCCCAGTTGCCGACCAAGATCTCTGACCATGCGCGGAAAACGGCTAAAACAGAAGCTGATAGGCAGCATGCGGATCTGCATCACGCCTTCCTGTAGGGCACGGGTCTGACGCTGGAGCTGAGCCAGCCCTTCGTGCAGGCGGTCGTAGCCCTGCAGCTCCGGTTCATCGCGCAACATGTTGAGCATGGATTGGGTGATCACCAGTTCGCCGACCATGTTGATGAGTGCGTCCACTTTTGGCAAATCAACGCGAATCGATTGACTGATCGTATGACCCGACGGCAGAGAGGTGGGCGGTCTTGTTACTTGCCCTGATTTTTTGTCGTGGTTTTCATTTTCTTCAGTCATGCTGGCGATTTGTGACACACCTGCTGCTATGGGCCGTGATTCCTGAGAGGCCTGTGATGGTGAACTGTTGTCACCCTCTAAAACAACGTTTTTCACCATCGGCACAATGGCCAAATCACATTCATCTTCCACCCAACTGAAGATATCCTCAATTTGCGCTCTAGGAACGACTTGCATCAACTCGATTGTCCAGATCAAGTCACAGCGCGTGGGCTCATACTTATCCCATGACGGCAGTTGGCTGCTGTCACAGGTCACCCGGGCCGGAGCCAATTCCTTCAGCTCACGAATCAGCCGAAGTGGGTCATTGCCACGCTGTGTCAGCTCCGGATGAGGATGAAACACGATCCGCCAGCCCGTCTGCTCTGATACCCTCGCCGACGCCGAATCCGCACCCTCCTCCCCCTCGCCCGCTGGCTCTGCCGACGCCGGTCTGCTGTCGCTCAATGCCGCTTCAAGGCGCTCCTGCTGCGCCACGCAGAGGGCTCTGTCCGGCTCGCCACCCTCACGGGCGGCGGTGAGCAGCATGCGCAGACAGTCCACGCTGCCGAGCAAGATGTCCACCACATCCTGATCGAGCGTTCGCTGGCCGCTGCGGATGCGGTCGAGCAAGTTCTCCATGACATGCGTGAAGTCCGCCACCATCTGAAAACCGAAGGTGCCAGCACCACCTTTGATCGAATGTGCAGCTCGGAAAATAGTATTGATAGTTTCGACATCCGGTTGAGTGATGTCCAGCGCCAGCAGCCCTTGTTCAAGCAGATCCACATTCTCAAAACTTTCTTCGAAAAAGATATGGTGGAACTGGCTTAAGTCGATGCCCACGTTATATTCTCCTAGCGCAAGCTAACCCAATACTTTTTTGACGATACTGAGCAGCTGATCCGGATTGAAAGGCTTCACGATCCATCCAGTCGCACCAGCTGCCTTGCCTTCTGCTTTTTTCTCCGGTGCGCTCTCGGTTGTGAGCATGAGCAAAGGCGTGAACTGGTAAGCGCTCTCTTGCCGTAGCAGCCGGATCAACTCAATACCATTCATCTCTGGCATGTTCACATCGCTGATGACCAGATCAAAAGTACTGGCTCGTGCTTTCTCCAATGCCTGAACCCCGTTTTCCGCTTCCTCCACATCATGTCCGGCCGCTCTCAAGGTAAAGACAACCATTTGCCGCATGGAGGCCGAGTCATCCACTGCTAGAATCTTTGCCATAATTGCCGTTCTCTTTGTGACAACCGTTTAACACTAAGCATAGCAAGAGATCAAAATTGTGCCGTTTTTTTTCGCTATCGTTCGAACAGCCTGGCTTCCGCGTCTTCCCGCAAGTTCAACACCTCATCCGGCATCAAGCCCAGTAGCTCCATGACCTGCGCCTGATGCTCGAGCCAGAAGGGGGCTTCCTCAAAATGCCTCCAATAGAACTGGAATGCACGGGTCATCATCAGTACGGCCATGGCCATCCGGTCAGGTAAAGACAAGTTTGTCTCCCGAAACATCTCCCGGGCATGACACAAGATGATCTTGAGCACATTTTCAGGCAGCCCCCAGCTTCGGGCCAAATAGAAGCTGACCACGGCATGATCCGTGTGGTAGCGCTTCTCCTCAATGTCCACCAGACGCTCTTCCGGATGTGCGTCAGCCCAGGCCAGCGTCTGGTCATAGTCCGGAAACCGGAGCGCCATAGCCACCTTCCCGGCATTGTGAAAACCGATGGTGTAGAGGGTTTCGAGGGGCACATAGCGTTTGAGGTCGGTCTCGTCCCCGATAAAGTAAATCAGCTCCGCGCTCTGCTGGCTTTATTTCCAGAACTCCTCCAGCGAGATGCTGGTAGACTTGCCCTTGAAAGCCTGCCGGAGCAGAAACCCAGTGGCCAGAGCCGTGATCTTGCGGATGCCGAGCAGCATGGTCGCCTGATGGATGTTATCAATGCGCATGCGAAAGCCAAAGGCCGGCGAGTTGAGCGTTTTGAGCACGGCAGCCGACAGGGCCACGTCCGACGTCACGGCATGCACGAGTGCATTCACGTCCGGCTCCGGTTGTCCGGCAATTTCCTGAATCCGGACCAGTACTTCCGGGCGCGGCGGAATGTAGAAGGATTGGCCAACCTTGATCAAAGTCTCGTCGTCCAGCATGTATGCACTCCTGATGCCATACCCACTTCACTACATTGTTCAAAGCATAGCACCAGATTGGCAAATCTGACTGAAATTTGAAAATCAGCCACAGCCGGCTATTACTTAGTGCAAGGCTCCCCAAAAAAATTGGCGACGCTAAATGTTAACGTCACAGGACATTGATCTTCTGCTGAGCGTCTACGGTGAGCGCTCAATACCTCGTTTTGTGGTGAGCGCAACTTTAGCCACAGAATTAAGCAGCACCATTCGTGTGGCAAGATGGATCTCAATCTCATCAAAGAATGCGCAAGCCATCACAGCACGTTCAGGCAGTTGGGGACAAGGCTTCTCAGGCATCACACAATTTATTGATGAATTCTCTCGCAACACCATCGACTGCGCTAACCGTATCAGTCATACCTCACGCCAATTATCTCAATCAGCGGTGACACTCATTGCCCGTCGAGCCATGACTGAAAAGCTACACCGCGTGAAATGTGCACATCCTGACAACGAATACGTTATGCAGATGGAGCAAAAGTATCAAGACGAAGTCATGCGGCTCGAAACGAACAACGAACGTAGTTTTTTACAATTACGAAAACTCATTGAAGAAATTCGAGACTGTACCCGAGCACTCAATTCGATTGTGGCGACGTGTCGAATAGAAGCTTCTCGCGCCGGACCTTTTCAACAGGCGCTTTTTGTGATCGCTGCCGATATTGAAGCAGCGGCGCGAAAGATTGACGAACGGATTAAAGTTGGCCGCAAGATAATCGACTTACTCGGACGGTCTGCGAATTCTCAGGTATGATTGATTAGGGAGACAATAGTAGATGCTGACGCAAACATTACTAGAATGCAAAACTCATCGTTGGATCATCTGCGGGCGTGATCCGGAGAAACCGGAAAAGATTCTGGATACCAACCAGTACCTGGTGCGCACGGATACCCGCATGGTCATTCTGGATCCCGGCGGCATTGAACTCTTTTCCAGCATGCTGGCCTGCGCCCTGAAGCACGCCCCCATCCACGAGATTACGGATCTGTTTGCCTCCCACCAGGACCCGGACATCATCTCCTCTCTTGGGCTCTGGGATCAGGCGCTGCCTAAGGCTCGCCTGCATGCCCCCTGGCTCTGGGAAGGTTTCATCCGTCACTTCGGTATGCATCATATCGAATACGTGCCCATCCCGGATGAAGGCGGCGAAATCAACCTAGGCAGCGTGAGCCTGCAGATCATCCCGGCGCATTACCTGCATTCCTCCGGCAATCATCACATCTATGATCCGGAGCTAAAGATCCTCATGTCAGGCGATGTCGGGGCCGCGCTAGAACCAGGTCAACCGCCTCTGTTCGTTGAAGATTTTAACGCACACATTAAGAACATGGAGTATTTCCACAAACGTTGGATGCCATCAAATATGGCCAAAAATGACTGGATAAAACGGGTGCGGCAATTGGACATTGAATATCTTGCGCCACAACACGGCCGTATTTTCAAAGGCGATGACGTCAAACGTTTCCTCGATTGGTTTGAAAAGCTGGATGTAGGCCTAGGTGTGCAAGCAAGCTATCGCAACTGATGGCCGCAATTAGGGTTGGCGCATTGTGCAAAGACGTGCTAACCCTCTGTTACAAAAGGGATAGGAGTAAGTTGTAGTGAACAAAATCATACTATTAAATGACTCCACTAACGATGAACTTAAAAACATTCTTAAGGACGCGTTCGAAGTTATTGAATGCAGTCTTGATTCGCTAGCACACAATGCCCAACAAATTGACTGTCCGATGCTCCTCATCGGACCTCAGCTGGAGAGCGAACAAGCCCTCGCACTACTATCCAAAATAAAAGAAAGTCCTGAACTGGAAGACATACCCATCATCGTACTGACCTCTGATGACACAATTGAATTCAAGGTGAGGGCCTTTGAAAAGGGGGCAAGTGAGTGTCTTGATGTTGGTATGCCGTCTGAAGAATTCATTGCGCGGATAAATCGAGTCCTTATGCACACCATTGCCAATAGGCAGCTCAAAGGGCAACTGAAAATGGCGCATGAAGTGGCAATGGTTGCCATGAACGACGCAAGCGACCTCGGTATCAATCTTCACTTTCTTATTGAAGCTAATCGTTGCCAAAATCTCGACGAACTGGGACTGCTTCTGTTACAGGCCACCAACAAATATGGGCTCAGATGTAGCCTACAGATTCGGAGCCGCTTTGGCGAAAAAAACCTTGAACTCAATGGTATGCCCAAAGAACTAGAGAGTCAGCTTTTGCGTCACATGCACGATAGCGGGCGCTTCATTTCCTTTGGAAAGCGACTTGTGATCAACTACGGACAGGCCTCTCTGCTTGTCAAAAATATGCCTGTCGATGACGAAAAACGGACTGGTGCTCTGCGCGATAATTTGTTCTATTTGGTGCAGGGTTGTGACGCGAGAGTCAAGGCCTTGGATGACGCACATGCACTCGCCAGTGAAACTCAGCTACTTACTCTTTTGGTCAAAAAGGTAGAACAGATGCTCGCTTCTGTTGACGAAGCATATCAAAATCTCACCAATGAAATTGTTTCAGAAGTTGAACGTCTCGCGGACGAATTCGAACTCAGTATTCTGACATTGGATCTCTCAGAATCACAAGAACAGACGCTTTCGTCTCTTTTAAAACAAAGTATTGAGCGTACCAATGCAGCCTTCACAAAAGGATTACGCATTGATGAAACAACGCGTCGGCTTGTTGTCCAGTTGCATAAAATTCTTTCCATCTCATCAAGTAGCAAACGTGCACAGCTGCTTGAGAAATTGATTCAATCCTTTAGTGTCATAAGTGAAATAGGCCAATCCGGCCAAATAACAGCGCCTCCCGACAATGCTTAAATGTGAAAACGCCACCAACCATTAATGTAATGCCCTCTCTGTCAGGGTAGATGTCATCCCACGGATGTGCGATTCTAAGAGACCTTGAAAGGGGGGTATTCCCCCCAAAAAAAAGAGGTATCCATAAGTGGAATTTTCCAGTAACTTAGCAACAGGAGATTCCACATGCGTAAATCACGATATACAGTCAATC
>RFIV01000314.1 GCA_003695085.1 Gammaproteobacteria bacterium | reverse complement strand
GTATAGGGGTGCAGAGGATTGGCAAAAATATCATCCACCCGCCCGCTTTCCACGATGCGGCCACCGTACATGACCAGTACCCGGTCACACAGACCGGCCACGACGCCCAGATCGTGGGTAATCATGACAATCGATGTATTGAACTCATCCTTGAGATTGCGCATGAGCTTGAGGATCTGCGCCTGAATGGTCACGTCCAGAGCGGTGGTCGGCTCATCGGCGATCAGCAGCTCGGGCTGACACAGCAGCGCCATGGCAATCATGACCCGCTGGCGCATGCCGCCCGAGAACTCATGCGGATACATGTCGAAGCGCTTTTCCGCCTCGGGAATGCCCACCTTGCGCAGCATGTCCAGGCTTTTTGCGCGCGCGTCCGCCTCACTCATGCCCTGATGCTCCACCAGCACCTCGGTGAGCTGGCGCGAGACGCGCAGGAAAGGGTTGAGAGAGGTCATGGGGTCCTGAAAGATCATGGACATGCGCGAGCCACGGAACCGGTTGAGCTTGTCCGCCGGCAGACCGAGGATGTTTTCTCCCCCAAACCAGACCTTGCCAGTTGCGCGGCCATTCTCGGCCAACAGCCCCATGATGGACATGAAGACCTGAGTCTTGCCGGAACCGGACTCGCCGACAATGCCCAGGCTTTCGCCGGGATACAATTCGAAGCTCAGGTCATTGACTGCACTGACCTCGCCTTCGGGCGTGGCAAAACGCGTATTGAGATTTTCGACTTTGAGCAAGGGTTCGGTCATGGCGTCACCTGTCTTTCGGGTCCAGCGCATCGCGCAGCCCGTCCCCGATGAAGTTGAAGCAGAACAACGTGGTGGCGAGGAAGGCCGCCGGGAAGATCAGCATCCACGGGGCAGTCTCCATGAGGCGTGCGCCCTCCGAGATGAGCACCCCCCAGCTGGTCAGCGGCTCCTGCACACCCAGCCCGAGGAACGAGAGGAAGCTCTCGGTCAGAATCACCTGCGGTACGGTCAGCGTCACATAGACGATGACCGGCCCCAGCACATTCGGGATGATGTGGCGAAAGATGATGACGCGGTTGGGCACACCACAGGCATGGGCAGCCTCGATGAACTCCTTGCGCCGCACGGAGAGGGTCTGACCACGCACGATCCGCGCCATGGTCAGCCACTCCACGGCACCGAGTGCGACAAAGATCAGGAAGATATTGCGCCCGAAAATGACCATCAACAGGATGACAAAGAACATGAATGGCAGGGAGTACATGACGTCCACGAAGCGCATCATCAGGTTGTCCACCCGGCCACCGAAATAGCCGGCAATGGCGCCATAGGTGACCCCGATGATGAGACTGACCAGTGTGGCCAGCACCCCGACCATCAGTGACACACGCGCGCCGTAGAGCACTCGGATGAACAGGTCACGGCCGTTGCTGTCCGTGCCAAACCAGTGGGCATTCTCGAAATCGGGCGGCGCCTGGATGCTGTCCCAGTAGATTTCATCGTAGGGATGCGGGCTGAGCCAGGGTGCAAAGATGGCCATCAGGGTGATGATGGACAATATGATCATGGATACGACCGCCGCCTTGTTCTGCATCAGGCGTCGCCACGCATCCTGCCACAGACTGCGCCCCTTGATCTCGTTGCCGTCGTGCTCTGCCAGGTCGGCGAGTTTGTCCTGCTGCTTAATCATGTACACGCACCTTCGGGTCAAGCCAGCCGTAAATGAGGTCCACGATGAGGTTGAGCACAATGATCAGTACCGCGTAGAAAATGACGGTCCCCATCACCACCGGATAATCCCGGTTGAGTGCCCCCTGCACGAAATAACGCCCGATGCCCGGGATATCGAAAATGGTTTCGATCACAACGGATCCGGTCACCACTGCGGCGGTGGCCGGCCCGAGGTAGGACACCACCGGCAACATCGCGCCTTTCACCGCATGCCGCGCCAGCACCAGCCGCTCACGCAGCCCCTTGGCATAGGCGGTACGGATGTAATTGGAGTGGAGCACCTCGATCATGCTGCCGCGCGTCAGGCGGGCAATGTAGGCGATCTGAGGCAGTGCCAGTGAAATCACCGGCAGCAGCTTGTTCTGCCAGCCGCCATCTCCCCAACCGGCTACCGGCAACCACGAAAGGTAGACACCGAAAATCAGCGTCAGGATCGGGGCCATGACGAAGTTGGGGATGGCAATGCCGGTCATGGCGACCCCCATTACCGAGTAATCCACCCAGGAGTTACGTCTGAGCGCAGCGTAGGTACCCAGCGTGACACCGATGATCAACGCCAGCAGAATGGCCATCCCGCCCACCTGCAGACTGGCCGGAAAGCCCCCCATGATGAGATCGGTGACCGTAAAATCCCGAAACTTGTAGGACGGGCCGAAGTCCCCCTGTGCCACGTTGATCACGTAGTCGAAATACTGCTCGATCAGTGGCTTGTCCAGGTTATAGGCTTTCTTGATGTTTTCTTCGATTTCCGGCGGCAGTTGCCGCTCCCGGTCCCAGGGGCCGCCCGGGGCGGCGCGCATCATGAAGAAGGCAACCGTGATGATGACCAGCAAGGTCGGGATTGCCGTCAGTACACGTCTCAGAAAATATCCGGCCATGACATGCCACTCTCAGGTTTCAGAAAACAGAAACGGGCGGACACACCGGCCCGCCCGCTCACGGGTATGACGATTTACTTCAGGGACATCCAGCGGGCACGGTGGATATCGTTGACCGCATCCTGCCAGCCCTGAACCCGTTTGCTCACCAGGTTCTTGGACACATAGTAGTAAATCGGAATGATCGGCTGATCAGCCATGGCCAGCGCCTCGGCCCGGCGCATCAGGTCTGCGCGCTTCTTCAGGTCCGCAGTTTGCTCGGCTTCCTGCATCAGGCGGTCGTACTCCGGATTGGAGTAGCGGCCATAGTTGTTGGCGCCCGTACGCGTCTCCAGCAGGTAGAGGAAGTTCTGCGCGTCGTTGTAATCGGCGATCCAGCCGGCACGGGCGACGTCAAAGTTGCCTTGCTTGAGGTCGGCGTAGTGAACCTTCACTTCACTGTTGAACAGCTCGACCTTGACACCCAGCTGCTTCCACATCTGTGCCACAGCAATGGCAATGCGCTTGTGGTTCTCGGAGG